>JAHECG010000088.1 GCA_024641855.1 Betaproteobacteria bacterium
ATGTCCAGCTCCTGAAACAAGTCGTTGAAATGGGCGGCGAAGGGGGATTGGACTAGGGTGTAGAGGGTTTTCATATCAGTCTGGGTTCAGGCGCGGATCGCATGCAAGTCACATTCGATGACGTGTTTGGAATTCTGCTAGTGTGTAGGGTGATCGATGCAAAAGGCAAGCCCTGCGCTTACTACCCATGCTGTCGCCTCTGCGGGACCAGCCCATGCGAATGCAGAGATCATACGGCCCCTGAGGGCATCACCGTTTTATGAAAGGATTGTACGATGTTTGTAGCGATGAACCGATTCAAGATTGCAGCAGGTAAAGAGGCAGAATTCATTGAGATCTGGCGCAACCGCGAGACCCACCTGGATCAAGTGCCGGGTTTCAAAAATTTTAATCTGTTGCAAGGGGCCGGTAATAACGAGTTTACGCTGTTCGCTTCCCACTCGATTTGGGAATCGCGGGAGGCTTTCGAAGCCTGGACCAAATCCGAGGCCTTCCGGCAAGCGCATGCCAATGCCGGCAGCGCCAAGGGCGTTTATTTGGGGCCACCGCAATTCGAGGGTTTTGAAGCCGTGTTGTAATGCCGTCGGTCGATGTTGCCGACGCATATCGATTTGATCAAACTCGCAAGGGATTACCTAAACCTACCTCAACGCTTAGGCGCATAGGTGAGCAGTATGGACAAGCCATGAAAAACAGGAAAGTGATATGGACGCAAATTTTTGGCATCAAAGATGGTCGCGCGGTGAAATCGGTTTTCATGAAAGCGAAACCAACCCGTTTTTATTAGCGCATTTCGACAAGCTCAAACTGGCAACGGGGGCGCGTATTTTTTTGCCCCTGTGCGGCAAGACACTCGACATTGCCTGGCTGCTCGGGCGTGGGTATCGAATTGTTGGTGCGGAACTGAGCGCGCTCGCGATTGACGCGCTGTTCAAGGGCCTGGGTTTGCAGCCGAGCATTGTCACCAATGGCGCGCTGACCCATTACAGCGCAAACAACATTGATATTTTTGTCGGCGACATCTTCAGCCTGTCACGCGACCAGCTCGGCGCCATCGATGCCATCTATGACCGAGCCGCATTGATAGCCCTGCCCGAAGATTTACGCAAACGTTATGTGGCACATTTGATGCAGATTAGCGCCCACGCGCCGCAGTTGTTGATTTGCTTGGAGTACGACCAAAGCCTGATGGATGGCCCGCCATTCTCGGTGGGCGACGATGAGGTCAAGCGCCATTACGGCGCGCAATATGAGCTGGCGCTGCTGGAGCGTGTGGAGCTGCCCGGAAAATTCAAGGGCAAGGCGACAGCATGGGAGCATATCTGGTTGCTGCAAAATCGTTGTACTGAACCCACGACCGTTGGCACGTATTGAAGTGCTGCGCCTTAATATTAGGTTTGATCCGCATTTCTCTTTGGGGATGCAACAAAGCTAGACCTCGGCGTTTTTGTTTGTCGGGCTAGAAAAGTGGCATGTCAAGACGCGACCGCATGCTTTCCTCTAATACTATTCCGGCAATCTGTCGCGCAATGCGGCGCGATCAAACCACCATTGGTCTCCAACGATGGAATCTACAACCTGTGCCATGCGCGGTAAGAATACACTCGGATCGCGCAGCGCCAGCCTGTCCAGCCACTTGTTCATCGCATCTTGGTCTTGCACCTGGCTATGGCGCTTGGCCACCATTGCGATGAGGCTGTCGACAAAGAAAGCTTGGCTCTCGTGCTGGTCGTCCCCGGCGCGCAGGTCAACCACATAACGCCCGGTGATCGCCGCCACTGCGGCCCCGTCCGAGTCATCCGGCATTGCGTCAATCGCATGGACCAGCATGGCCACCGTGAGCTCCGGTTCAACCGGAAAGGTCACCGCTAGCCAGATGCCCATGCCCAGCACGGCAATGGAGTCTTTTTGATCGGTAACATAAAGCACGTTGCACGCCTCGACTGCATCCTGCCAGGATTCCTGCTGCATGGAAATTAAAAATGCCTCGCGGGCAATTGCCCATGCTTCATTCTTGCGATCCAATGCATTCAGGATTTCGGCGGAGTCCAATTGCAGCCGGGCGCGCTGCAAAGGGGCCGTGTCCGCCAGCGAGTCGAGCTGCTGGATTTTTTCGGTCAGCTGCATTTTTAGGTCAAGTTGTTCCTCTGCGGTCAGGCCATCTTTCGCGTCTTTGACAAGTGAGCCTACGTTGATAATTTGTTCGGTCATTTGATTAATGAATTGGATTGTATAAACCGGATAGAGGGCAGGTGGCGGTCAGGTTTTGTGAGCAGGTAATGTTGGCTGGTACGAACATCGCGGGATGATAACAGCTTGAACCCGGGCAGAACAATTCAGGAGAGGCCAACCAAGCCTTGCGTCAGTTACTGCCGGGATTAAACCCGAAGGTGTAGGATTTAGCTTGTTTCAGAAGCGAGTACGGAAAAACCCAATACCAGTAAACAGGCGTTAATTCTACTCTGACCCTATTTATTCCTACCTATCCTTGTTAGCGGCTTCAAGCATTGCGCTGTAATTAGAGCCTAGCATTTCTTTAGCGAATGCCAGGCTCTCTTCGGCGGTTTTGTGTTTTTGCTTGGCACTTTTGCTCCACCAGTACAGCGCATCGGTTTGGCTCCTGGCAATTACTTTACCCTCCCAATAGAGGTACCCAAGAATACTTTGAGCAGTTGCATCTCCCAGTTTGGCCGCCTTAAGTACGTCTGGTAGAGCCGCCGCATCATTTTTTAATACCTGATGATATAACCAGCCACGTCCGGACAATGCCCAAATATCATCTGGCGCTAGAGCAATGGCGCGGTTATATAAGGCTAGAGCTTCCTGAGGGCGCTTGAGGTCTCGAGCAGTGGATGCCAACCCCACGAGCAGTCGGACATTATTAGGATTGCGGCTTAGTCCTTGGTTGTAATAATGCGATGCTGTTTCAAAATCGTGATCTTTTATGGCCAAGCCGGCGAGCTCTTTGTAGGCAGATGCGCTGTATTCAGTATCTGCAGGATCGTTTGCAATGGTATTAAATAGTTTTTTTGCGTTTGCCACATCATCATAGAGTTTGTAGTCGTTGGCCTCAAGCCAGCGTGCATTACGCTTTAATTGAGCTGCTTTTGGAGCCGATAAGCCACGCTTAAGTGCTTCGTCGGGAAAACTTTGGAGTGCAGCGTAACTTCCGCCCCAGCGCGGCTGGAGTGTGCGGAGATATTCCTCGGCGATGATCAAAATGTCTGGGTCCCCCTCGGTAGATTTTTTATAGTAATGCCAGGCATGTTTTTCTGCCCCGGAGAAACGTGCAATCCGTATCAATTGGAAATAAGTCATCGAAGGGCGCGACGAATACTTTAAAGAGCGGAGAAGATCTGCGCGCGATAATGCAAAGTACTCCTCCATTTTCCGAATTCGATCCTGGGGTACTTTTTCAATAAATTCACCACCTCGGACAGCCATCGCCAGGTAAGCGTAATAGCGAGCACGGGCATAATGGGCAGCATAGGATTCCGGGAATTGTGCAACCCAAGTGTTGTGACTTTCAAGCGTGCCGGTAGGTGATTTGTCATTGGGCAGGAGATTGAAGAATGTACGCACAGCAGCAAATTGGTTTGGGTCTTTCTCATAAGCTCGCACACGTTGATTGCCCATTTGGTCCAGTAGAGCCCAATCGGCGCGTGCGAATAGCTGTCGTAGTTCTCTGCGAGTTTCGTCGACATTGATGAGAGATTCATCGCCAGCGGCATTTACCGCCGTCGTGAATTGAGCCGTAACGAATGCAAGGGTGATGAGAATATAAAAGAATGATCTATAGGCTTTGTTGATCATAGAGCAGATGTTCGGGGTCATCAGTGTTCGGGGTCAAATCTTGCATCGACACATTTTGTGATGCATCACGCGGCCACCTTGCTGGCATGCGTCCTATCGCCGATTCCCAGCAACAGATATTCGACGCTGATGTCTTCGTCCAATTCATCCCAATGCAAGCCAGTGCCGCCGCCACTGATCTCGGTGCGTGCTAACTGTTCCGGCTTTGCATTGAGCAAGCGGGGGAAATAGGCGAGGGGGACGCCTATCTTACGGCCGTCCACCAGGTCAACCCAAAGCATGTCGTCGTCGAATCTTACCGCTTTAGCCAAAGAACTCATTCCAAGCCCCTTCTATCGTTTCACGATTATCACGTACCACTTGGGCCAGTTCAGTCAGCTCGTGCCCAGACATGCCATAGCTGTCCGCGAGCTTTACTTCTGGAACAACCCAGAACTTGGCAACGGCCTCGCCTTTGCGCACGTGGATGTGCAAAGGTTCAAGCGGATTGTCTTCGTTCGAAAAGAAAAAGAATCTATAGCCTTTGTATTGCAGTACGACAGGCATCGTCAATAATCTCGCTGAGTAATCGCTATAGGGCGCTCTAAATGGGCCGGGAGCCTTTGATTCTCCATGAATTACTCCTTGCGCCCGCGCTGCAATTCGATCCTGAACCAAATAAATCCCGTCAGCAAGAAATGCTACGCTTTCAACTGACGGGCGTCATCCACAAATTCAATGGTAGACAATCAAATATCTTCAATTAGATGGTCTCGATTATTGAGTGACAAAAAATTCGACTCTGACCCTATTTATTCTAGATGGTCTCGATTATTGAGTGACAAAAAATTCGACTCTGACCCTATTTATTCTATTTATTTCTATTTATTTTTTGACCCTATTTATTTTTCCGGCTATGCCGCCTTACGCAGCAGTGGCACCGGCTTGCGGCGCAGACGCTGCGCTTGCCATAGATCGTAGGCCGCCTGCATCTTGAGCCAGAGGCCGGGCGTCTGCCCCAAGGCTTCTGAAAACCGCAAATCCATATCCGCCGAGATGCCGGCATGGCCGTTGAGCACGCGCGATAGGTGCGGGCGGGAAACGCCCAAGTGCTCAGCAAGCTGGCCCACGGTCAGGCCAAGTTCGGGCAACACGTCTTCTTTCAAAATTTCGCCTGGATGCGGGGGGTTGTGCATACGCATGATCTGCTCCTAATGATAATCGAGGTAATCCACCAACTCCGCATCGCCACTCTCGAAGCGGAAGATCACGCGCCAATTGCCGTTCACGGCCACCGACCAGAACCTCGCCAAGCGGCCCGAGAGCTTATGCAAGCGAAAGCCGGGGATATCGATTTGATCGATGGTCTGCGCTGCTTCCAATACGCCAAGAATCCGGCGCAGCCGTACTGCGTGTTGGGCGACGATACCGGCTTTGGAGCCGGTATCGAAGAAGGCGCGCAGCCCAGCGTGTGGAAGCTCGTGATCACGCAGAAAATGTAATCTGTTACCTAACAGGGTACAAGCGTTATTTTAGGCTTGGCTGCTTGCCTGGTAGGACGTTGATAAGGAAGCAGCGGTATTTTTTGTCGGGCCCTGTAAAATGTAAGGCCTGACCCTGTGAACACTGCTGGCGTTTCAACTGATCAGTCGCCAGTAGGCAATGGAACCGCCTTCATCTCGTTAATTGCTTTTAGCAACCGAATAGTGACAGCGCCATCTAGTGCCTCACCTTGATAACGCACTTCATATAACCCTTGTAAATTAGAAGGCAGCTTTACACCGTCGCGAACGAGAAGGATAAATCTTCTGCCATATAACGCCATGGCAGCGCCAATCTCAATTAACACGTTTGAATTGATGACCGTGTGCTCCTTCGCTTCAGCGTCTAGCAATTTCATTTCCCCGTCCACGTGGATAATGGCTGCGCCACAGCCGCGCATATCGTTCATCACCTTATCAGGAACGGGTTGAGCGACAGACTCCTTGTGGATCGAAACCACCGGAATTAGCTCGCCAAAACCCAGGAGTTCCTTGATTGGTTCGATAAATGACGTGTTTTTGCCGTGGGTGATAAAAACGCGGCGCATTCGCGTTTCATTGTGTGCTGCAGGTCGCCGAGATTCATGAGCAACTGCTGCAGCTTCCGGCTCTTGGACGGTCTTAACCAGCTCCTTTATTTCCTTTTCGGGCGGGTTATCGTCTGTGCTCTCTGTAGTTGGCTTGTCTGTGCTGACGGGTGGTCTTATGCCGCCGAGGTTGACATATTTCCGATCTTTAATGGTTTGCAAAAAACCTACGGACTCAGCGCTCTTTAGGATCATGTCCCAAACCTGGCTCGTTCTGTCGGCCGGAACATTAAGATTCTTCAATACATTGAGACCAATGTCTTCGCGCGGCAATGGCGATCCTGAATACTTGGAAAGAAACTCTCGCAAAATGCGGGGCCTCATGATGGACTCACGCTTTCCAGCAAGATCGGCATCTTCTTCCTGAGGTTCGATAATTTGCCGCGCCAAATCAGTAACGGATATTTGCACGGCATTGTAACCGCCAGTCGTCAAGCCGTAGGCGATGGAAGCGCCACACAGCATTCTGAATTTGCCACTAGTGGGCGTTAGATCCATGGCGGCGGCTACATCTAGCGGAGTCGAGGGATGGCCACCGTATTCTTGTAGCAGCGCCTTAGCCACTAGCAATGCCTCATCAAGCTCATACGCGGGAATATCTTCCTGCGACATATAAGAGCGAATCTTCTCCGCACCTTTCTGAAGGTTTGCACCTTGCTTTTTTGTGACAGCCACTTTTTTTTGGGACGCCTTGGCCATATATGTTCTCCCCATAGCGTTATGAAATGTTTATTCCGTTTCGATCAACACCAATCGCTAGCAGTGCCTAAACTGCCATAAGCCTCAATTGAGGCCTAAAGAATATAGGGGACGCCACCCTTAGCCTTTTATTCATCATTTTCTGTTTCTCGAAGCCAAGTTAAAGGGTAGCGGCCCCTTTCTCCTTTCTAATGAGAAATATGGCTACATATCTTTGCCACATTTGTTACACCACTTTTCTACATCTTGATCGGGAACATTGACCCATGTTGATGCCTTGCGACCCACCGCTTTACGGAACTCTCGGTATAATTCTGTTCGATCTATTTGTGCGTCAGGCAATGCCCGCGATACAGCATCTTCCAAGGCGCGTTTCATATCCTGGCTAAGGTGCTCAATGATGGATTGAATTTTTACTCGTGCCATGGATGTTCCCTTTCATGTACAAGAAAGTCGGTGAATGCAAAGGGCGCGTGCTGTGGGGGGTAGGGCCGTCTCTGTACGTAAACAAAAAAGGCGCAGTCCCCTGCGCCTTTTTATCCTAGCCAGTCAATCCCAACTCAAAGCCCCACCCGTCTGATACTCCGTCACCCTAGTCTCAAAGAAATTCTTCTCCTTCTTCAAGTCCATCATCTCACTCATCCACGGGAAGGGGTTGGTGGCGCCGGCGTAGAGTTCGTCCAGGCCGATCTGTTGGCAGCGGCGGTTGGCGATGAAGCGCAGGTATTCTTTGAATTGGCTGGCGTTGAGGCCGAGCACGCCGCGCGGCATGGTGTCTTCGGCGTATTTGTATTCCAGCGCGACACCTTTTTGGATCAGGCCGGCGATTTCTTTGCGGAACTCGGGAGTCCACAGGTGCGGGTTTTCCATTTTGATGGTGTTGATGAGGTCGATGCCGAAATTGCAGTGCATCGATTCGTCGCGCAGGATGTATTGGTATTGCTCGGCGGCGCCGGTCATTTTGTTTTGACGGCCCAGTGCCAGGATTTGCACGAAGCCGACATAGAAGAAGATGCCTTCCATGATGCAGGCAAATACGATCAGGCTGCGCAGCAGTTTCTGGTCGTTCTCTGGTGTGCCAGTTTTGAATTCCGGGTTGGTGAGGATGTCGATGAAGGGCATGAGGAATTCGTCTTTGTTCCGAATGCTCGACACTTCGTGATAGGCGTTGAAAATTTCGCCTTCGTCCAAGCCTAAGCTCTCGACGATGTATTGGTAGGCGTGGGTGTGGATCGCTTCTTCAAACGCTTGGCGCAGCAGGTACTGGCGGCACTCGGGCGCGGTGATGTGGCGATAGGTGCCGAGCACGATGTTGTTGGCGGCCAGAGAGTCGGCGGTGACGAAGAAGCCGAGGTTGCGCTTGACGATCAGGCGCTCGTCGTCGGTCAGACCATTCGGGTCTTTCCAGGTGGCGATGTCGCGGCTCATGTTTACTTCTTGCGGCATCCAGTGGTTGGCGCAGCCGTTGAGATATTTATCCCAAGCCCATTTGTATTTGAAGGGCACCAGTTGGTTGACGTCGGCGCTGCCGTTGATGATGCGTTTGTCTTCCACGCGCACGCGGCCTTTTTTGGCTTCGTCGTCGGTGGGGTGCAGCGCGAGCTGCGCTGCTGCGGCTTGGCGCATCAGTTCTTTCTCTTGATTGTTGGGGATCAGATTGCTGCTACGAAATGCATTGGTTGCAGGCGAGAGGTCTTCTTCAAAGTTCAGCATGGTATTACTCCTCTACAGATAAAACAGTTATAGGTGGACGGCATGACACGTCCTTTATTTCTCTTCCATCCTCCCTCTTTTATAAGAGGGTAGTGTTTTGTGTTTTCCCCCTCTCCCTAGCCCTCTCCCGGTGCGGGAGAGGGGATTAGAAGAAAGAGGCAGATTTACGTTACTGGCAGGACTCGCACTCGTCGAAGCCTGGGTCACCGGGGCGCATGGTGCAGGCTTTACCGATGAATTCGGGTTCAGGCAGATTCACGCTGCCGGACATCATGGGGGCGCCAGCGGCCACTGCGCCGCCGCCGATGGCGGAACTGCTGGCACTGCTGCCGGTCATGCCGCCGTTGGCCGGGACGGCATTCAGCTCGCCGCCTTTGCCGGTGGATTTCTCCGCCGAGGTCGCGCCCAGTGTGCGCAGGTAGTAGGTGGTTTTGAGGCCACGCAACCACGCCAGTTTGTAAGTTTCGTCGAGCTTCTTGCCCGATGCGCCTGCCATGTAGATGTTGAGCGATTGCGCTTGGTCGATCCACTTTTGGCGGCGCGATGCGGCTTCTACCAGCCAAGCGGGTTCGACTTCAAACGCGGTAGCGTACAGCGCGCGCAGTTCGTTCGGGATGCGATCGATCTTGGCCAGCGAGCCGTCGAAGTATTTCAGATCGCCCACCATCACTTCGTCCCACATATCCAGGCGCTTCAGATCGTTGACCAGATATTTATTGGCCACGGTGAATTCGCCGGAGAGGTTGGATTTCACGTAGATGTTTTGGTAGGTCGGTTCGATCGAAGCCGAGACGCCGACGATGTTGGCGATGGTCGCAGTCGGCGCAATCGCGATGCAGTTGGAATTACGCATGCCGACTTGTTGGATACGGGTGCGCAGCGCATCCCAATCCATGCTGACGGAGTCGTTGTATTCCAAATAGCCGCCGCGCTCTTCGCCCAGGCGCTTGATGGAGTCGTGCGGCAGTATGCCTTGATCCCACAGCGAGCCGTTGAAGCTGCTATAGCGGCCGCGCTCTTCGGCCATATCGGTCGAGGCCCAGTAAGCGTAGTAGGTCACGGCTTCCATAGAGCGGTCGGCGAACTCGACAGCCTGCTCGGAGGAGTAAGGAATACGCAACTCATACAAGCAATCCTGGAAGCCCATGATGCCCATGCCCACTGGACGGTGCTTGAGGTTGGAGGTACGTGCTTTCGGCACCGAGTAGAAATTCACATCGACGACGTTGTCCAGCATGCGCATTGCAGTGCGCACAGTGATTTGCAGCTTCTCGTGATCCAGCTTGCCGTCTTTCAGATGGTTCACCAGGTTCACTGAACCGAGGTTGCACACGGCGATTTCTTCGTCGTTAGTGTTGAGGGTGATCTCGGTGCAGAGATTGGAGCTGTGCACCACGCCCACGTGCTGCTGCGGGCTGCGGATGTTGCATGGGTCTTTGAACGTGATCCAAGGATGGCCGGTTTCGAACAGCATCGACAAGATCTTGCGCCACATGTGGGTAGCGGCAATTTTCTTGAACACTTTCATTTCGCCACGGGCGGCTTTTTCTTCGTAGGCGACATAAGCGCGCTCGAAGGCCTTGCCGAATTTGTCGTGCAGGTCGGGTACTTCGTTAGGCGAGAATAAAGTCCACTCGCCGTTTTCCATCACGCGCTTCATGAACAGATCGGGAATCCAGTTCGCGGTGTTCATGTCGTGGGTGCGGCGGCGGTCGTCGCCGGTGTTCTTGCGCAGCTCTAAAAATTCTTCGATATCCAGGTGCCAAGTTTCGAGATAGGCGCATACCGCACCTTTGCGCTTGCCGCCTTGGTTCACGGCGACGGCGGTGTCGTTCACCACTTTCAGGAACGGGATCACGCCTTGCGATTTGCCGTTGGTGCCCTTGATGTGCGAGCCGAGTGCGCGCACCGGGGTCCAGTCGTTGCCCAGGCCGCCAGCGAATTTTTGCAGCATGGCGTTTTCTTTGATCGCCTGATAGATACCGTCCAAGTCGTCGGACACGGTGGTCAGGTAGCAAGAAGACAGTTGGCTATGCAGCGTGCCGGAGTTGAACAGGGTGGGCGTCGAGCTCATGAAGTCGAAGCTGGATAACACGTTGTAAAATTCGATAGCGCGGGCTTCGCGGTGAATCTCGTTCAGCGCCAGGCCCATCGCCACGCGCATGAAGAAGGCTTGCGGTAATTCGATGCGCTGTTCATCGATATGCTGGAAGTAGCGGTCATATAAAGTTTGCAGACCGAGGTAGCCGAATTGCAGATCGCGCGAGGCGACCATGGCTTTGCCCAGGATTTCCAAATCATATTGCGCTAAGCGCGGGTCGAGCAGTTCGGCATCCACGCCCTTCTTGATGAAGCGCGGGAAGTATTCGGCGTAGCGGGTTTCCATATCGGCTTGCAGCACTTCTTCGCCCAGCACTTCGAGGCGGATGGTGTTGAGCAACAAGCGTGCGGTGACTTGGGAATAGGCTGGCTCTTGTTCGATCATGGAGCGCGCGGCCAGGATGGTGCACTTGCGCACTTCTTCCATCGCAACGCCGTCGTATAAGTCACGCAGGGTGGCTTCGAGAATCGGCGCGCTGGCGACGACATCGCCTAAACCGGAACAGGCTTCTGTAATCACGGCGCTGAGCTTGACCAGATCAAGGGCAC
>JAHECG010000160.1 GCA_024641855.1 Betaproteobacteria bacterium
AAGGGATTCACACGGCAGGCATCCAGCACTAGGATATTCATGCGGTTGCCGGCAACTTTAAAAGCCTCGACCACGCTATTCACATCGACGGTTTGTTGCGGCACATCGGCGACTTTCGCCAGCTTGGCGTCTACCGGCACCATGTAATTGCGCGCATCCACTTGCAGGCCATGGCCAGCGTAATACAGCATCCCAACACCCTGCTTGCCTTTCAGGGCTTCGCGCACTTTAACCACTGCGGCGTTCATTTGCGCTTTGCTGCCGTCGCGCAACTCCACCACCACAAAGCCCATGCCACGCAAAGTCGCGGTCATGGCTTTGGCGTCGTTGGCGGGGTTGGCCAGTGCCGCACCTCCGGCATAGGCGGAATTGCCGATCACTAACGCAATACGTAGATCAGCGGGGGCTTGCGCCTCGGCCGATAAGGTAAACAATGTCGTGGTAAGGATGAATAAGCGCAGCAGGTAACGAGAGGTTTTCATGTGAGCCTTTATTGTTTGCGTTTTGTGGCTAATTAAAGAATAGATTTTTAACGGCAATATCCGAACGATTCTTAAGGAGATTATCTCCGTCAAAAGGAAAATACACGGGCACAAATCAGCGTGACTTTGAATGGCGGAAAATAAGCTTCTCCCTCATAATCTGTCCGCCTCATTTATCAAAAAAACATGTCTTGGCCGTACCTAAGAATGCAATGGCGAGACAATCAGATTCGCTGGTATTTTACAAAACAATAAGAGAATGTTCCCACCCACCAGAACAAAAAAACTTTCTCAATACATTATTTACGTTTGAACCTTTGAAAGGTGTAACGATGTCCATGACGCGCCACGACGCTTTTAAAAAACACGCCGCAATAAAAATCGCAGTATTTTTTCTGGCAAGCCTCGCCTTTTCAAGCGCATCTGCTGATTCTGCACGATTGAAATTATGGGTCACCGACGCCATCAGTACCAGCAATGCAGCGCAGTGCCACCTGACACAATCCAACGCAGAACAGACGCGTTTACCGACAAGCCAACCGACGTTGACCGAACACGATGTGCGTGATTGGAATCCAAAAAAAGGCCTCTGGTCTTTGAACCCGAAGCGATTTGGCGGAAAGCATGCAGCTCGGCAGTTACAAGACCGGTGTTTCGTACTGGCGATCGACGGCAAACTGATCAGTAGTGGTGTCGTGCTCTCCGTACACTCAGCGCGACTGATCAACTTTCCAACTATTCGCGTAAACAAGCAACACAAAATACTTACATTGCAACTCAATTCCGGTAATCGAAACACCGATCAGCATTTAATTCATGCCGACTTGCTCGACGCCGTGTTGAGTCAGCGTACGCAAACGAATTAACAACTGTCCCTAAAAATGAAAAATAGTGGTCTCTAAGTGCAGACGCTGCTGCGCTCTCAGGAAACGATACTGGCTGTGGGAGGTGCGACCCGATCAAGCGGTGTTCCTCAGTTTGAATGCCAAACAAAAAGCACTGGTCGCACAAATCAAGGTAGTGCGCACCCAGACCGAAGTGCCCGATACCGAGCAACTGCGCAAAGTGGATGTCGCTACGCTGCATGCTTTGTACCGACAATTATTTGCGCCGGCCTTGCCACACATCAAGGGCGTAGAGCACCTTATGGTGGTGGCAGGCAGCCACTAGCGGCATGAAGAAACGCGCATGACACTGCAAGAGGAATGTCTCAAACTTGCCGAGTTATTGGATCCACTGCTTGAGGATCGGAGTGTCATGTGTTTTTTGGCAAGTGAATCAGAAACATATTTTAGCCGTATGATCTGGCTGGAAAATTTGTAGCCATATTCAAAGCCTGCAACGTCAGTCTTGGGCAGACGTTTGCGATGCAGATTAACGTTATTTTTTAAGAGGTGAAAGTGAGAAAACTGTTTTTAGTGTGTGTTCTATTGTGGTCAGGTTCGGCAATGCCTGGACTAAATGAGGCTACTCAGGCAATCAAGAAGGGTGATTTTGAAACTGCCGAGAAAGAATTAAGAGTTTTAGCGAATAAAAATGACCCCGAAGGGCAATGGCTCCTTGGTTTACTGTATCGGATTGGCCAAGGGGTACCGCAGGATGACAAGTTGGCGGCTGAATGGCTCAGCAAGTCTGCAGAGCAGGGAAATGCAAAAGCACAACATTTGCTTGGGTCATTGTATGCCGAGGGCAAAGGAGTCGCACAGGATAACAAGTTAGCGGTGAAGTGGATCCGCAAGGCAGCAGAGCAAGGAAATGCAAAAGCGCAATATTCTCTTGGGATGGCATATGCCTTTGGCCATTCCGGGGTTCCGCAGGATGAAAAGTTGGCGGCTGAATGGGCCCGCAAGGCAGCAGAGCAAGGAATTGCCAAAGCTCAATATTTACTTGGTTTAATGTATGGTAAGGGCAAAGGGGTTCCACGGGATTTTGCCCTAACGGCGAGGTGGCTCCGCAAGGCGGCAGAGCAAGGATTTGCCGATGCTCAATATTTACTTGGGTCATTGTATGCCGATGGCAAAGGGGTTCCGCAGGATAACAAGCTGGCAGCTGAATGGATCCGCAAGGCGGCAGAGCAAGGAATTGCAAAAGCGCAATATGAACTTGGGTCATTGTATGCCGATGGCAAAGGGGTTCCGCAGGATAACAAGCTGGCAGCTGAATGGCTCCGCAAGGCGGCAGAGCAAGGATTTGCCGATGCTCAATATTTACTTGGGTCATTGTATGCCGATGGCAAAGGGGTTCCGCAGGATAACAAGCTGGCAGCTGAGTGGATCCGCAAGGCGGCAGAGCAAGGAATTGCAAAAGCGCAATATGAGCTTGGTCTTAGGTATAAAGAAGGCACCGGTGTAGAACAGGACTTTGGAGAAGCCTATTTTTGGGCGTTAGTAGCTCGCCACTCCGGCGTCCCAAGCGCGAGGGGTCTAGCGGAAAGCCTAA
>JAHECG010000089.1 GCA_024641855.1 Betaproteobacteria bacterium
GTGGTTATTTCAGTTGCGATTGGACGGAGCATTGTAAATCCACTGCAACAAGCGGTGGATGTGGCGAAACATATCGCACAAGGTGATTTGACTAGCCAAATTCAAGTTACCGGCAGCGATGAAGTCGCCAATTTGCTGATGGCGCTACGCGATATGAATCAAAATTTGCATGAAATTATCAGCGGAGTTCAAGCTGCGGCACATGTCGTGACACAGTCATCGGAACGCTTATCGCACTCAGCTGAACAAGTCGCTGAGCGTGCTGAACTTCAAGCCGAACGTGTGCGCGAAGTGAGCGCTGCGACTGAACAGATTACCGTTTCCATCTCTGAAGTGGCTGAAAGTGCGGCGAGTGTTGCGATAGCGGCTGCTAAAACGCAATCCACTGCGCAAAATGGTGATGTCAATATGAGTAAGGGCGTCGAGTCGACACAGCGCATGGTGACGAGTGTTGAAACTTCTGCAACAACAGTCGAGGAGTTGAGTGTTGAAATTCAAAAAATCAGCGAAGTGACGCGCGTTATTAAGGAAATCGCTGATCAAACTAATTTGCTGGCGTTGAATGCAGCGATTGAAGCAGCGCGGGCAGGGGAGCAAGGTCGTGGGTTTGCCGTTGTTGCCGATGAAGTGCGAAAACTCGCCGAACGCACGGCAACCAGCACCATGGATATTACCCACATGGTAGATTCGATTGGCAGCAAGACGACAGCGGCCGTGGCTTGCATGAATCAAGTTAAACAGGAAGTGCGTGAAGGCGAAAGTTTTAGCCATATGACGCAAACTATTTTGCGAGAGATCGTAACGGCGGCCGACGAGGTTAGTCATTTAGCGAAAGGGATCGCTGAGGCAACACGGGAACAAAAATCTGCCAGCACCGAGACTGCAACTGGAATGGAAAAAATTACGGCCATCACCGAGGAAAACACCGCAAATATTCACCAAGTGGGTATAGCATCCGGCAGCTTGGCCGCAACCGCAGTCGAGCTACGGGAGTTGGTGGATCGCTTTAAGTTGGTCGCTTAGGGCCGCCTAGTCAAGCGCTTAGCGGTTCTGGGTAAATCGTATCCGGTTTGCGTCAAGGTGTGGTGCAGCGGTTAATGCTGCGCTACACCGCCACCGGCGCTTTGATCGCCGGATGCGGGTCGTAGCCTTCCAGCGTGAAGTCCTCGAATTTGAAATCAAAGAGACTATTCACCGTCGGGTTAAGCTTCATCGTTGGCAACGCGCGCGGAGCGCGTGACAACTGCTCACGGGTTTGGTCGAGGTGATTCGAGTAGAGGTGCGCATCGCCCAAGGTATGCACGAAATCGCCTAATTTCAGATTGCAGACTTGCGCCACCATCATGGTGAGCAGGGCATAGGAAGCGATGTTGAACGGCACGCCGAGGAAAATGTCGGCACTGCGTTGATACAGTTGGCAGGAAAGTTTGCCGTCCGCGACATAGAATTGAAAAAATGCGTGGCAGGGTGGCAGTTTCATTTTCTCGACTTCACCCACATTCCAAGCAGAAACGATCAGACGGCGCGAATCTGGCGTGTTTTTAATTTGATCGATGACTTGCTTGATCTGATCGATGTGTCGGCCATCGGCCGTAGGCCATGAGCGCCATTGGTAGCCGTACACCGGGCCTAAGTTACCGTTGGCATCGGCCCACTCATCCCAAATACTGACACCATTGTCTTTAAGATATTTGATGTTGGTGTCGCCTTGCAAAAACCACAGCAGCTCATGAATGATCGACCGTAGATGGCACTTCTTGGTGGTGACCAGCGGAAAGCCCTGGCTCAAATCGAAGCGCATTTGGTGTCCGAACACGGAAATTGTGCCGGTGCCGGTGCGGTCGGATTTAGTGTGCCCATGTTCCAGGACATGACGCATGAGATCTTGGTATTGGCGCATGAATATCTCGTTATGGTGTGATCGGTGGCGCGTTAAAAACCTGCCGGAACTGTTCGCCAGCTTCGCGCAAAGTCATATTGTAGGCGTTCCCAAAGGCGAGATCAAAGTCTTGATCGTCCTGTACTGCTTGGATGAAATCATGAAAACGCGCAGCAGACTGCGTGCGCAAATATCGAACGAACATCATCGACTGGCGGTAAAAAGTGTAGACATCCAACCCCCAGAAGCTGGCGGTATGGCGCGCGCTTGCGCTGTCGCGCATTTCTGGCGCGAACATTTTCCCCTGGCGGATAGCGGCGATGGCTTGTGCGTCTGTAGCATAGTCGGCGCCGCCGCCGTTGGACGCGAGTGTGGCTAAACCTTCATGGAACCACGCCGGTACTTGCGGTTGGTAATGGCCGATTTGCTGCCCTAAGTGCAGGTGCGAAAGTTCATGCGTGAGAATCGGCTGTAAGCGATGTGCTTCGCGCCCATAGAGCTGGGGCGCTAAAAAAACGCGGTTATCGCGTACAGTTGCGGCGCTCAGGTTTGGCGTATGCACATAACGCGCGAAACAAGCATCGCTGCCGCAAACAAAGACCTCGATCGCAGCAGAAAACTTACGTTCATGTGCGCTCTCCACCTGTTGAATGGCTTGCGGCAGCAGCATGGATACTTGGGTTGCAAATGCTTCGGCACCTGGTTCATAGCGAACGTGGCTATCGCGGCTCAACGTTTGGAATTGCTCGGTGGTCGGGATTGGCGGTTGGGTGACGCAGCCAGAGAGTAAGGAAATACTGACGAAGATTAGTAGAAGGTGGCGCAAGATGATTGGGGAAAGAATTCAGCTTGCTAGGTAGACGAAAGTCGCTGCCAATGGCCATCGATGAGGCCTTCCACTGGACGAAAATTGACTTTATAAGCCATTTTTTCACTATGCTCGATCCAGTAACCTAAATACAAATAGGGGAGGCCCATCGTGCGGCAGCGTTCAATTTGCCAAAGCACGTTATAGGTACCGAAGCTCGCTTGCGATATATCTGGATCATAAAAAGTATAGACGGCGGATAGGCCGCCATCCGTGACATCAACAACACTCACCATGCGCAACTGGTCGTTTTCACGAAATTCGACCAAGTTGGTCGAGACCCCGCTCTCCAATAAAAATTGGTGGTATTGATGTTGGTCGTCCTGATCCATGCCCCCACCGGGGTGGCGCTGGCTTTGATAACGCCGATAGAGATCGAAATGTTCTTGCTCGTAGCGCAGCGGCAGCATGTGGGTGGTCAAATGGCTATGGCGTTTTGCGGCGCGGCGTTGGGTGCGTGTTGGAGTAAACGCGTTCACCAGCAAGCGAACGGGCACGCAGGCGCGACAGCGGTCACACAAAGGACGGTAAACATAAGCACCGCTACGACGAAAGCCGAGTTGGATCAGTTCGCTGTAAACCTCGGCTGAAATTAGGTGACTTGGGGTGGCGACTTGGGAGCGCGCCATCCGATCTTCCAAATAGCTGCACGTGTAAGCTGAGGTTAGATAGAACTGTAGCTTATGTGCGGGAAAATCGTTATGCATATGCTCCCAATGCCAATTTCAAGCGTGTATTGAAGACCCCTTTAAAGTGGGCTGAGAATATTGTATCAGCTTGGAATGTGGGTGCAAAAACCGTTAATTGCCTTGAAATGATGTTTTGCTGAAAGTTGTTTAGTCCTGACTTGGCGCAATCCAATGTAAAAGGGGTTGCACCTAAATCCAATCTTGCGTAATATGCATATCAAGATAAACATATCCGAATATATTTAAACGAAAGGAAGGTCATGCGTAGCGTAATTTCAGTGGGAGTGTTGAGTTTAATGGTCGCAATGAGCGGGACGGTTAATGCGGCCGATAACTGGATGTTTAGAGTACGAGCAGCGGAAGTGATTCCTGATGCTAGCTCTGCTCCCGTGTCTGGCGTCGATGCCAATAGCAGTTTTTCTCCCGAAGTGGATTTAACTTATTTTTTCACCAAAAATATCGCGGTGGAAGCCATTGCAGCTACTACGCGTCACTCGATTTCGCTCAATGGGGGGAACTTGGGTAAAGTCAGCGTGCTGCCACCGACGGTGACATTGCAATACCATTTCAATCCTGAAGGCAGCGTAAGGCCCTACGTCGGTGCTGGCATAAACTACACGCGTTTTTACAATGTGAAGCTCTCGGCACCTCTGGATGTTGAGCGCAATAGTTGGGGCGGGGCATTGCAAATCGGCGTTGATTTTGCCGTGGGAAAAAACAGCTACATCAATCTAGATGTGAAGAAAATCTTTCTTGAAACCGACGTTAAGTCGTCAGGAACTTACTTGACTACGCTGAAATTGGATCCTGTCGTGGTGGGAATCGGTTACGGTTTCCGTTTTTAGTCGTCGTTAGTCAATCTGCTGCGCCCACCCCCATTTGCGGCGCAGTTTTTTTAGGGGGAGGTATTTACTCCCCCACTTTTTTTAACGCTTCCATAGCATTCAAATCAAACACCCAAGGCATTGTGATGGGTGAATTTTGCGTATATTTCGTCATTCGCCGCAGAAAATCCGCGCGTGGAATTTCTCGCGCACCAAAGCTGGATAGATGCGAAGTTTTCATCTGGCAGTCGATCATCTCAAACCCCCAGCGCTTGAGTTGCCAGACCAAATGCACGAAGGCAATTTTTGAAGCGTCCGTCACCGTAGTGAACATCGATTCACCATAAAACATCCGCCCCAAAGCAATGCCATATAAACCGCCGACCAGTTCGCCATCGACCCAGGTTTCCGCCGAGTGCGCGATGCCCTTGCGATGTAATTGCGTATAGGCATCGATCATCACCGGCGTGATCCAGGTGCCGCTTTGCCCCTTGCGCGCTTGCGCACAGCCTTGCATCACTTGGGTAAACGAATGATCCAGTCGGACTTCGTATTCGCGGTTGCGAATGGTTTTCTTGAGCGAACGGCTCAGCTTCAGCTCATTCGGAAACAGCACCATGCGTGGACTTGGGCTCCACCAAAGTATCGGCTCATCGTCGTTGAACCAAGGAAAAATACCGTGTGAGTAAGCGTCAATCAGGCGCTCAGGTGAAAGATCTGCGCCCGCAGCCAATAAACCATTTGGCTGGCGTAAGGCCGTGCTGCAAGGGGGGAAAGGGTCGTCTGCGCCAAGCCAGGGAATCATGCGTGACTTAGTCTGCTTCTTGTTCCAACACGAATTGCGCGCCTTCATCCTGTCCCAAATGTTTGACAAGATAGGGCATGATTTCTTGCAGTGTAGCGAACAAAGTCCAAGGTGGATTGATGACAAACATACCGCTGCCATACATACCGATACCGTCGGCAGCCGGAGCGCGCACCGACAGCGCAACGTGCAGCCAGTTCTTGCCGACTAGGCGTTTCAATTTGTCCGGCAATTGCTTGGATTCAACCCGCGTGAGCTGCGGATACCACAGCGCATAAGTACCGGTGGGAAAGCGCGGCACTTGATCGCGCAGCGCATGCAAGGCCAAACGATAATCATCACGCACTTCGTAAGACGGGTCGATCAGTACTAGCCCGCGCCGTGGTGCGGGCGGTAGCAGCGCTTTTAACCCGGCCAAGCCATCGCTGGTGGAGATGGTGACGCGTTTTCCCGCGTCGCTGAAATTCTTTTGCAGCAAACGCGCATCGCTCGTATGCAATTCAAACAGGCGTAGCTGATCTTGTTCGCGCATCGTGTGTAGCGCCAACCAAGGTGAGCCAGGGTAGTGCCGCAGCTTCCCATCCGGATTCAACTCGCGCACCAGCTTTACGTAGTCCTTCAGCGCTGCGGGCAAATCCTTGCGCGGCCATAGCTTGCCGATACCCGTTTCATACTCAGCGAGTTTGGTGGCATACCCCACATCCAGTGCATACAAGCCTGCGCCAGCGTGCGTGTCGATGATCCAAAAAGGTTTATCTTTTTGTTCAAGATAGCGCACCAGTTGTACCAGCAACAGGTGTTTGAGGACATCGGCGTGATTGCCGGCATGGAAGGCGTGGCGGTAGCTAAGCATAGGGATTTATCTTTTGAGATACGCGATTATAAGCGGTAAAGCCGGATGCTTGAGCTTCTTAGTGTTAACTTGAGAGATGTTTTGGCCTAGGTTGTTGCCGGCTAGAAGTCGGCGCTACGGAGCGCCCGGTATGAAGCAGTTTGAGAAGCCACTGCACCTGTAGCGCCGGCATCCTGCCGGCAACTCAGGAGATAGTTAAGCTTCGATCTGAGCCAACACCTTCCGCAACTTCGGTACCCAGTCATCCAGCAAAGCCCGCACCTTCACCGGCAATAGTCTGCCACTGGGATACACCGCATGAATCGGCAACGCATGCGGTGCATATTTATCTAAGGCCGGTGTGAGTGTGCCAGCGGCCAAATCTGCGGCCAGTTGATACGACATCATCTGCACCATGCCACCGCCATCGCGCGCCACGCTGATCACCGCCGCGCCATCATTGCAGGCATAGGCCGAGTGGATGGGCCAAAAGTGCTCTTCGCCTTCCACCTTAAACAGCCAACCACGTTCTTGGAAGCCCCGAAATGTCAGGCAATTGTGCTGCGTGAGTTCTTGTGGATGTTTCGGTTTGCCATGTGATTTCCAGTAACGCGGCGCAGCGCAAACGGTGCGTGCGATATGGCCCAAGGGGATCGCCACCAGGCTGGAATCGTGTAGATCACCAACACGAATCGAAACATCGATGCCATCGTCTACCATCGAAACAATGTTGTCGGACAATTGCAGATTGATTTGCACGCGCGGGTGTACTGCTAAAAATGGTGTTACTAAAGGCGCAACATGCAGCCGTCCGAATAACAGCGGCGCCGTGATGCGGACTAAGCCTTGCGCGACTTGGCCGGTTTCGCTGGCTAAGTTCTCCGCCTCTTCGATCTCATGCAAAATGCGTCGGCAATGCTCATAGTATTGCTGGCCAAATTCCGTAAGCGAGATGGAGCGGGTGGTGCGGGTGAGCAGGCGTGCACCCAAGCGTTCTTCCAGGGTGCGTAAGGAACGGCTGAGTGCCGGTAAGGATTTGCGCATCTCACGTGCCGCACCGCTCAGACTGCCGCGCTCCACAATCTGCACAAAGTGCGTCATGGCCGTCAAACGGTCTTCCTTCATATTATTGCCTATTAAGTTAATAGTTATGTAGATTCTATTGCCATTGTTAACTAATGATCAAGTGACTAAGCTTCGCAAGGCAATAAAACTAGATGCAGGAAACTAATCTTGAAAATTGACTTAGGAGAATTGCGATGCAAATTACTAAAACCTTAAAGATGGCTGGCATAGCTGCCAGTTTGTTGCTGCTGCCAATAGCGACGATGTCTGCGCAAGCAGCACAAGTCCAGTCGGTGCAAGAGCGTTTTGATACGTTGGGGATGGGCGTTGCCTTGGGTGGTTTTGATCCGGTGTCCTACTTCCCAGAAGGCGGTGGTAAAGCGGAGAAAGGCTTCGTCAAACGCGACCTTAAATATAACGGTATAACCTATCGTTTTGCTTCGGATGAAAATCGTGAGCGCTTTCGCGCAAACCCGGATAAATATCTTCCCGCCTACAACGGCTGGTGCGCATGGGCGATGGCAGAGTTGAATGCAAAAGTCGATGTAGAACCGACGTCATATCAAGTGTACAACGGTAAGTTATATGTGTTTTACGATCATGCGACTTTGAATACCCGTGCCTTATGGTTGAAGGATCCGGAAGGTATGTTGGCCAAGGCCAATGCCAACTGGAAAGGGCAAACAAAGTAATTAATGGTACCGATCAAACTGATGCCGACCGCATTGGTTTGATCTTAAGTCGGTGCGAAAAATATGCGATACGATTTGTTGTTGTTCAGTTTTATTTTGATGGCGCCAACGTTTGCTGCCGAGATGGTGCTGATTCCTGCCGGCCAATTTTTAATGGGCTGCACACAGCAAACTCGCGGCTGCGAGCGGAATGAGGGCAAGCCCGGCGGCAAGAAAGTTTACGTTTCTGCTTTTTATATCGATCCCTATGAAGTCAGTGTGATGGAATACCGTGCGTGTGTAAAAGCGGGGCAGTGTCAAGCGCCTAAAACGCATGCCATAAATCAATACTGCAACTATGATGCGCCGGGACGCGAGCAATACCCGGTGAATTGCGTGGACTGGCCAGATGCAGCAAATTTTTGCAGCCGAAACGGCAAGCGCTTGCCGTTAGAAGCAGAATGGGAGAAAGCCGCGCGTGCCGGCACTGAAACGAGTTACATCTGGGGCGCGGCGCCGAGTTGTAAGCAAGCTATTCTAAATGACGGTCGGACGAAGGGTTCGGTAGTCGGTGAGTTGGATGGGTGTGGTGAAGATCGTACTGGACCAATTGGTTCGCGACCACCCAATGGATTTGGGTTATATGACATGCTGGGAAATGTTTCGGAATGGGTGCAAAACTGGTATCACCCCGACGCCTTAAAAATGTATGCAGCAGGAAATTTAAATGCCCCGCCCAATGGCCAACTAAAAGTCATTCGCGGTGGTGCGTGGGACGAGGTGCAAGTTGCGCTGCGTAGTGCTTCACGTTATGCCAAAACGCCACGGAGTGGCGTGACAGGCTGGAGCTCGAATGGATTCCGCTGTGCAAAAAATGGAGCCTGATCTGCAAATGGAAGCCGCAGATTTATTTCTAGCCGAGCATACAGCGCATGAGCGTTTTGGTGTTACGGAATTTTGGCAATACCGGGATTTCAGCGCCATGTTCCTGTCGAACATAAGTCCAGGCCTGGCGGCATTTGTCGAATCTTTGCCATTTTTTTTCATCGCGACGGCGAATCAGCGCGGCGAATGCGATTGCAGTTTTCGCGGACGAGAATTTAATGCCTCTGGCCAGCCCTATGCCTTGCTCAAAATCCTCGATTCACAGACTTTGATTTTCCCGGATTACAGTGGAAACAAGTTTTTTAATTCCCTCGGCAATATCTTGGTGAGTGGACAGATCGGCATGTTGTTCATCGATTTCGAGCGCCGACTTCGCGCGCGTATCAATGGTCGCGCCAAGGTGATCGAAGACCCAGCCGCCTATGCAAACATCTGGCCGCTGGCGCAGCGTTACGTTGAGGTTCACGTTGAACAAGTATATGGCAATTGCCCAGCGCGCATTCCGCGCATGCAATTGCTGCAACCCAACGATAGTGTTTTTCAGGATGAATAGCCATGGCCAATGAAAGCAGTGCGACACTTGAAAAAAACTTCTTCATGAAATTACGCGGCGGCGCAGATTGTCCGCCGAGGGCCAATCTGCGGCTTATCGGCCTTTCCTGGCTAGGTGGATGTTTGGCGATTGGCGTGGTCGCTTACCTCGCGGCGATGTCGCACGCGACGCTGATGCTCGGCTCATTTGGCGCAAGTTGCGTGTTGCTGTTTGGTTTTCCAGAAAGCCCATTCTCGCAGCCGCGCAATGTCATTGCCGGTCATTTCATAGCGTCATTGGTGGGGCTAATATTTCTGGCGCTGTTTGGCGCGCAGTGGTGGAGTGTTGCATTGGCCGTAGGCACAACGATTGCACTGATGCAATTAACCCGCACCGTGCATCCACCGGCGGGCTCGAATCCGGTCATCGTGATGCTGACCCTCCCAGGCTGGAATTTTCTTTGGACACCAACGCTAATCGGTGCGGCGTTATTGGTGTTGGTTGCCTTGGTGTTCAACAACCTGCCGCAAGATCGCGCTTATCCGAAGTATTGGTATTGATTTGTTAACTTAAATAAAACAGCACTAACCACAGAGAGCACAGAGAACACGGAGGTAAATCCAAATTCTTCTACCGCCTCTACGCAACTAAATGCTGAGCCGGAAAGCTTAAGCATTTCACGCTTTCCTCTGTGTTCTCTGCGCTCTCTGTGGTTAACCGTTTTTAAGAAATAAAAGGCTTATATGAAATTTCCTGCACGTTATAGCCATCTGCTTTTTGGCGCACTGTTGTCGGCCATCATGGTCATGGTCGTTTCCGGCACCGTTGTGCTGGTGAATTCGGGTATTCATCAAGATTTCATGGCGCGCTGGTTTAAAGGATTTAGCACCGCATGGCCGATTGCATTTCCCACCGTATTGATTGTTGCACCGTTGGTACGCAGAATCGTAGCGCGGATCACTATCGTCGACTAATACGCATCAGCCATTCCATTCATGGATGTCAAAACCAACGGGAGCAACTTCAGCATGAAAAATCCATTCCGCACAATGCACATAGCCGCCATCTTATTGGCTGCGTGCCTAAGTAATGCCCACGCCGTCGAATCCCGTAGCAATGCGCTGGGCATGGAATTCGTCTGGATTGTTCCTGGTGAATTCCTCATGGGCTCCACGCCCGAAGAGTTGGAAAAAGTCCTGTTTGAAATGAACGAACCCGATCCGCTTCAAATCCAGGACGAAGCGCCGCGCCATACGGTGCGCATCAGCAAAGGCTATTGGCTGGGGCGTACCGAAATCACACAAGAGCAATGGTTTCAGGTGATGAAAACCAAACCCGGCCCGGCGGAATTCTGGAATCGACCGGATTGGAAAACCTTGCCGGTCGTCTCAACCTCCTGGAACATGGCGCGGCAGTTTGTCGCCAAGTTATCAAAGCTGGATCGGCGTTATCGATACCGCTTACCCAGCGAGGCCGAGTGGGAGTATGCCGCCCGCGCCGGTTCCAGCGAGCTGCGTCCCGTTCCGGCAGAACAACTCAATGAATATGCGTGGTCACTGAATAATTCCGGCGATATGCAGCATCCCGTGGCGACGCGCAAGCCGAATGCATTTGGTTTGTACGACATGCTGGGCAATGCTTGGGAGTGGGTCGATGATCGCTATAGCAAATACACCACAGAACAACGCACGGACCCAGTAGGGCCGAAACAAGGCCCGCGCCGGATACGCCGTGGAGGCTCGTACCATTG
>JAHECG010000090.1 GCA_024641855.1 Betaproteobacteria bacterium
AGGCAGTAGGGGCCGCGGCAATAGGCGATGATTTCTTGATCCTGAGGCAGCGTTGTTAAACTATGCGGCAGCGTTTCGATAGGGATATTGATGGCGCCTGCGATATGACCGGCGCGAAATTCCGATGCTGGGCGAACGTCGATGACGATGGCCTCACCCTGTTTCAGTAGGCGAGTCAGTTCGTCGCGCTTCACTGGTAGGAGGCCATCGCGCTGATCGAAATTTTCACGCACGATGCGCTCGACCTCGGCGACTTGTCGTTCAGCAATGCGCCCAATGTTAGATAGGAGAAGGGGGATATCGTTATCCGTCAGGCAGTAAATAATTTGTACTCCCTCGCGTCGCGAGGATACGAGCCCTCCTTCGCGCAGGGTTTGCAAATGGTGCGACGTATTGGCAACGGACATACCGGTTGCTTGAGCGAGTGCGTCTACCCCACGCTCGCCTTGCGCTAAGGCTTCTAACAGTTCGAGTCGTCCAGGGCTGGCGAGTGCTTTGGCGACACGGGTGAGATGGCCGTAAAGAGCTTTTTTCGGATGCAGGGATTTCGTCATAATGAGTTAGGTGTTGAGCGGTTTACAATCATTACCGCAGGAGTAGCGCGGCGACGCCTAAAAACATCCCCATGCTTACCACATCCGTGGCCGTGGTGAGAAAAATTGTGGAAGCGGTGGCGGGGTCGGCGCCAAATTTTTTTAACGCGAATGGGATCATAACACCAGATATACCGCTGACGACGCAGCTTCCGAGCATTGCCACGAGTACGACGAAAGCAAGTGTGAGCGCCGTATGGTTACCGCTGTAGGTGGCATAGGCAAACATTGCGGCTGCTGCCGTTAAGCCCACGAGCGCGCCGTTGGCCAAGCCAAGAAGGCCTTCTTTGATGAGGGCGTGACGGAAACTATGGTTTTTAAACTCATTTAACGTCATGGCGCGCAATGTAATGGCCAGCGATTGGCCGCCGGTATTCCCCGATTGTCCGGCGAGCACCGGTAAAAAAACTGCCAGTAAAACGACCTTGCTAATAGTTTCTTCAAAGCTGCCGACGACGAATGCGGCTAAGAAAGCGGTGAGTAAGTTTAGTTGCAACCAGGGGTGGCGATATTTAAAGCTGGTTAACCAAGGCGTATGCAAGTGCTCTTCCTTTTCCACGCCGACCATGCGCCCTGATTGTGCGCTGAGTTCAAAAGCGTGTTCTTCAAACAGTACGAATCCCTGCAAGATGCCCACCAATCGGTGTGCATCATCGCACACCGGGTAGACGGGGTAGTGGCGCATCACCGAGGCTTGCATGGCATCGCTCACGGTTGCGTCGGGCGAAAGAAAAAAAGGATTCTTGAGCATTAGGCTTTGCAAGCTTGCTTCGCGTGCGGCCAACATTAGGTCGCGCATGACGATTAAGCCCAGTAGTGTGCCGTCGTCGTCGGTAACATAGGCGTAAGTGATGAGTGATTGTTGGCTAATTTGTCGAATGTCCTCGATGGCCTCACCGGCACTCATATCGGGACGATACACGGCATGTGGGCGCTCCATGTAGCGGCCCAGGACGCCATCGGGATAATTTTTATTTAATGTCCATTGCGCGTTAAGTGTGCTGGTCGCGTCGATATGGATTTGTGTCGCGATATCTTCTGGGAGGTGACGAAGCAGTCGTATTGAAAGTGTTGGGGGCAAGTGTGCAAGCACCGCTTGGATGGTTGTTATCGGCTCGCTGGCAAGCATGCTCGCTGCGTCCAAGGGCGCACGTTGTTTTACGAGAGCCAGTAAAGAGGACAATGTCAGTTCGTCTGGGGGGGTAGAAATAGTGGAATCTTGATTCATCGCAATTTCCCCTCGCGCAATGAGGTGTGCATGGAAATCACTAGTGTAGCGCTAGATTAGTCTTTTCTGGGTAATTGCTTGTGTGTGATGGAATTTTAGAGGTTGGCGATGACCCCTGTATTTTTGTTTTTCACTGAGCGATTTGCAGCCCCGACTAATTCCTGTGGCTGCAAATCGCCAATCTAATCTCAGTAAGTCAGTTGACTTAAGGTGAAATTATTATTGCTTATCGAGATAAGATGTCTTTAATTGTACCGGCAAATTGTTCGGACTCTGTGCCTGTGCATTTGCCGTCACCTGCATCGCCGTCGCGGCGATGGTTTCGATTGGCACCTGTAATTTATTTTTGCCCAGTAACTCATCCGCTAAATGTTGTGAATAAGACCAATAGTTCAGATTTGCGGAAACCGTCAAGGGGCCGCTCACCGTATTGGGGACGTCAAAGGTGAATTCAACTTCGCTGAAGCTTTTCGGCAAAATCCGTGAGTCATATAAAACGCGCGCCACTTTGGTTACGTCGTCATTTACGATATTGCCCTTTGCGTCCGCCATCACCACTTTGAAGGTTTTGGACTTGGGTTCAGTAACGCCATCTTTGATTGCACCCAGCCGATAGATTTGATTATTTTTGGCGTCGGTGACTTTGAAGTCCACCCACATTTCGCGGCCTTCCGGAAATCCAGTTGGCAATTTATGACCAGCGCCGACATTCGATACTTTTACCATGACAGTGGCTCGCTGGCCGGGTTTGAAATTTTCGACGCTCATGATTTCAATCGTTGCGGCTGATCGCAGCATGTCACGCGCCATGGTCGAGTGTTGTTCGCTCCCCAGTAGCGTGGGCATGGAGGTATTGCCGCCGACGAAGTTGTGACTAAAGATCTTATCGCGTTGTTTGCCCATGGGGGCTGCCATACCTGGTGCCGGTTTCATGTGGCAGTCTTGGCAGTTGACGCCGGCGCTGGCGTACGCACTGTCTTTCCATTCATCGAAGGTTCTTTCAATTGGTGTTTTGTTAAACGGGTGCGTGACGTTGTGACACTGCCCACAAAACTCCGACTTGGTATGCAACTCTGAATAGGCGGTGTCATGGTAGGGTGATTTGGCGTCTTTGAACGGGCCGAATTTTAGGGGTTCACCGTATAACTTCGGTGTCAGGATGTAAGCGCCATTACCAATGCCGTTGGTGTCGGAAATATTGTGGCAAACTTCGCAACTCACGCCTTTGTCGGCGATTTCACTCATCCCATTGCCGGAAGGGGAGGCGTTCCCACTCAAAACGCCGATAGGGGTATGGCAACCCATGCAAAGTTTATCTACCTTGCCATTGGTATTTTTACTGGCATTATTGAGGGCGGCACGATAAATCGGGTCTTTCCAGGCTTTTGAATGCATGGAGCCATTCCATTGTTTGAAAATTTGGGCGTGACAACCGCCGCACACTTCTGGTTGATCGAACAGCTCGGTAGTAATTTGTTTGCCATTGGATGAGGCGCGAGAGGGATAAAATGGCGACTCTTCCTTATTCTTCGCATACCCTGGATCCGAATGATTCGCGTTGTTTTTGTGTGCAACCATGCCATATTCTTTGGCTTCGATAGGGCTGCCCGGGAATGACATGAGAAAACTCCCAATGAGGGCCATGCTAAATACGAGCGCTGGTATTGATTTGGGATGAATTTTCATGGTTTTTCCCTTTTTTAAATTTACGCCAGAACAATCTGGCGATATTTGAAATTGGGCTGAACTATATCGAGCAAGGTGCAAAAGATCAGCCCCCTCTGCTGGGGGTAGGTACGGCTATAGTAAATTCGGTTAAAATGCATAAATGCTTTGAAAGCTGGTCATTGCTATCAAAACTAACAAACTTAATATTTTGTCATGAATGCGTCATATACCCATGTATTGCCCGTGGTTTTGGCATAATAAGAAAAATAATTATTAAGGGAGTGGGTATGAAAAAAACTGCCGAGGTCGCGCATATCCGGCAGCTTTGTAGTTCGGGCTTGGGTGGGCAGGTCATCATGCCGCCATTGCTGAATGCACTGCATGCATTGATTTCATCCAGTCAAAATCACTTTTTCTGGCTGGATGCCAAAGGCTACGTAGCCAATGTGTATACCGAAGCGCTTGATTTGCCTACGCTGGCCCGCACTTATGCGGGGTCGGCTACGCAACCACCATTGATCGAGGCGTTTACCGGTATTACGGAATTGCTCTTTGGGAACGTTGATGTCTATAACAGTGCACGTCACGCCGCGCGGCGAGTCCGAGTCAGTGATGCCTATCGTCGTTATCGGAACCCTTTCGATTTTCATCACGTGCTGGCGGGTTCAGTGCGCGAGAGAGGTGTTTGCATTGGGTTAATCATGTTCACGAGAAGCCATGTGGAGCCCAAATTTACAACGCGCGATGAAGAGCGCTTGGAATCGTTGCTGCCCTATTTCTCGCGCGGTTTACAGAGCAGCCGCAATACGCGTGGACCGTTTAGTGCAAGTGGCGATACCGGGCTGGTGATCGTTGACCGTGAAGGAAAAATTCGGCGTGCGTGTAGCAATGGGCGCAGATTGGCTTTTCTCGCTACGCACCCAAGCATCGCTAAGGATGGTTCAAGCGAGATTGTTTTGGCAAGCGATGTGTCTGAAGAATTACTCCATTTGTGTCGTCCATTGTTTGATCCGCATGCGTCGGGCGTGCGTTTTGAGCGTATGCGGCATAGCAGCCCATGGGGAAGCTTTGTGTTTCAGGCGTATGCGTTGGATGATGGCGAATGTACCGGTGAGAACGTAGTTGGGATTACTGTTGAACGGCAGGAGCCTTTGCCCTTGAGGCTCATTCACAGCATGCGTTGGCTGCAGTTATCAATCAAACAGTGTGAAGTCTGTTTGTTGCTGAGCTACGGTTATGGCTATGCAGCGATTGCCGAACGGCTGACGGTAAAAGTCAGTACCGTGGTGGATCATGTGCGAAAAATCTATCATAAGCTCGGCGTTAGCCAGCAAGAGGAACTGCTCCGCAAGCTCGTGGCGGGGCCAGACGACGGTGCGGTTTGGGAGCAGCCGCCTACCGAGATCCGGTTGGCCTGACGCCGAGATAATGCGCGCAACTTATTGGGTAATCCGCCGCAAAGCTTCCAGATATTTTTCGCTAGTCTTTGCGATCACTTCCGCAGGCAGTTTCGGTGCGGGTGGTTTTTTGTTCCATTGGATCGATTCCAGATAATCACGAACATATTGCTTATCGAAACTGGGTGGGTTGCTGCCGGGTTGATACTGATCTGCTGGCCAAAAGCGCGAAGAATCTGGGGTGAGCGCTTCATCGATTAAATACAGTTTGCCGGTATCGTCTTGGCCGAATTCGAATTTGGTATCGGCGATGATGATGCCTTTGCTGGCTGCATAATCGGCAGCGGTTTTGTACAAGGTAATCGCCGCGTCGCGCACTTGCTCTGCCAGCGGCAAACCAATCAGTTTCACGGTTTGTTCGAAACTGATGTTCTCGTCGTGTTGGCCCATTTCGGCTTTGGTCGAAGGCGTGAACAGCGGTTGCGGCAGCTTGTCCGCTTCGCGCAATCCGGCGGGGAGCGCAATGCCGCACACGCTGCCGTCGCGTTGATATTCCTTCCAGCCCGAGCCAACCAAGTAACCGCGCACAATGGCTTCAATCGGCAATGGTTTCAGCCGCTTGACGACTAGGGCGCGACCGGTGACTTGTGGCGCTTCTTCGGGTGTCACCACCGATTCCGGCGCATCGCCGGTGAATTGGTTGGGGAGAATGTGTTTGAGTTTTTCAAACCAGAAATTGGAGACTGCCGTCAGTACTGCGCCCTTGGAAGGGATCGGGTCTTGCATCACTACATCGAAGGCGGACAGGCGGTCGGTGGTGATAATCAAGAGCCGATTCGCATCCACTTCGTAGATATCGCGGACTTTGCCGCGATTTAGTAATTTCAGGCTTTTGATGTCGGATTGAAAAAGAGCTTGGGTCATGCTGATCTCCATTACAGATTTATTTGGCGTTAGAAATTTTTGCAGGCACTTCATCTTCGCTACTGCCTGGATAGGGGTAGCGCACATGGCCATAACGTATAGCGAGTACAGCCAGTGCTAGAATTAACACCGCCCCGGTTACTTCGATGATGCGCGAGCCATCCATGCTCTTCATGTCCAAGATCAGATAGCGCGCCAAGGCGACCATGCCGATATACAGTGGGAAGCGGACAGGTAACTTGCCAGAGCCGTAATACAGGCCGACCATCGTCAATACTTCCAAGTAAATAAACAGTAGCAGCAAATCCGCCAAGGCGACACGTTGTGCTTGCCACATCAGATACACCTCACTCGCCATGGCAATCACGGTGGCGATGGCAATGACCAGCAGCCCGATATGCTCGACCAGCGCGAGCATCCACTGATTGAAATGCTGTATGGAATATTTCATAGGCGATCCCTGCAATTTAGAGGATGGTGCATTATAACTGGCTTAGGTGCCTGGATTTTCAACTCGTATCATCTCCGGTTGAGTACTGCGCCGACGACGACCAGAAAGAAGCGAATGCTGCGGCCGATCAGCGAGGCCAGGGTGGTTAAGCCAGTAAACCACCAGGCGCGCGATAGGCTGGCTAGACTCATCGGCGCAAGCATCACATCTTATTTCGCGTGGCGATTAGGCTGGCCGCCACCGAGGCGCCGATCAGTGTCACCACCATCGCCAGGGATGCCTGAGTCGGCACATGATACCAGGGCACGATCAGCATCTTGGCGCCGATGAAGGTAAGCACCATGGCGAGGCCGTATTTCAGCAAGTGGAAACGATCGGCCATGTCAGCGAGTAGAAAATACAGTGCGCGCAGGCCCATGATGGCAAAGATGTTGGAAGTGAAAACAATAAATGGATCGGTGGTAATGGCGAAGATGGCCGGAATAGAATCCACTGCGAACACCACGTCGGACACTTCCACCAAAATCAACACCAGGAATAGCGGGGTGAAAAAGCGGGTGCCATTTTCCATGACGGAAAAACGCTCCTTACGCGGCCCATCGGTGATACGCAAATGTCGACGCGCGAACTTGAGCACAGGATTCTTTTCTAGGTCGGGTTCCTTTTCTGCCATCACCAGCATGCGGATGCCGGTGATCACCAGGAAGGCGCCAAAGAAATACAATACCCAATGGAACTCGCTCACCACCCAAGCGCCAGCCAGGATCATGATGGCGCGCAGGATGATGGCGCCAAGCACACCATACAGCAGCACGCGGCGCTGCAACTCAGGGGCGATGTGGAAGGCGCTAAATATCATCAAGAACACGAACACGTTATCCACTGAGAGCGACTTCTCGATGACATAACCAGTGAGGAATTCCACCGCCTTGGCATTGGCAATTTCACGCCCCATCGTGCCATCCAGCCACCACCATAACAGGCCGTTGAACAGCAATGCCATGCTGATCCAAGCTACTGACCAAGCGGCGGCTTCCTTGACGCTGACCTTGTGCACTTTGCGTCCACCGAAGACGAATAAATCCAGTGCCAGCATCACTAGCACGAAAGCGATAAACGCCCCCCACATCCAGGGCTGGCCGATATTGTTCATGCGGGATTCTTGCGCAAGTTAAATTGCATTAAGCGCTGGCCTTGAGCGCTGCGATGCGCTCTTCCAGCGGCGGGTGCGTCATGAATAGGCGCTTCAAACCGCCGCCTATGCCGCCAGCGATGCCAAACGCCGCCATCTTGTCCGGTAGCGGTGCCGGATGCTGGCGCTGCAAAGCTTCCAGTGCGGCGATCATTTTTTGGCGCCCGGCGAGCGTGGCACCGCCGTGGTCGGCACGGAATTCACGTCGCCGCGAGAACCACATCACGATGATGGAGGCGAGGACGCCTAGCACCAACTCCGCCACGATCATGCTGACGAAGAAAGCCGGGCCGTGGCCGCGTTCGGTCTTGAATACCACGCGATCCACGACATGGCCGATGACGCGCGACAGGAACATGACAAAGGTGTTGACCACGCCTTGGATCAACGCCAGCGTCACCATGTCGCCATTGGCTACATGCGATACTTCATGGCCCAGCACGGCTTCGGCTTCTGCACGTGACATGGCGCGCAACAGACCGCTGGAAACGGCCACCAGGGCGTTATTTTTATTCCAACCGGTGGCGAAGGCATTGACTTCAGGTGAATCATAGATTGCCACTTCCGGCATGCCGATGCCGGCGGCTTGGGCTTGGCTGCGCACGGTGTTGACCAGCCAAATTTCATCCGGGGTGCTGGGGGTTGCAATCACTTGCGCACCGACAGCGCGCTTCGCACTCCATTTGGAAATGGCGAGCGAGATGAAAGATCCGCCCATGCCGAACACGGCTGCGAAAATCAGCAGTGAGCCCAGGTTCAAGCCTTGCTCGTTAAGATAGGGTTCCACCCCCAGCAGACGCATGGTGATGGACAGCACCATGACGATGGCCATATTGGTGGCGAGAAATAGAAAGACGCGTTTCATGCTTTACTCCTTAAAAAGGAACGATACGGTGAGTTGCGCCGTCTTCGACGGACAGACTCGGCCCCCATTTTAAAACGTTGTATACTAAATAAAAGTCGTATATATATGGTTTATACTTCGGATAAACCGAATGGTTATTAATGAATCTCAAACATCTGCATTATTTTTGGAGTGTCGCGCGCACCGGCAGTGTTGCCGCTGCGGCTGAACGCCTGTCACTCACGCCGCAGACGGTCAGTGCGCAGATCAAGCTCTTGGAAGATGCGCTCGGTACGCCCTTATTTCAGCCGGCCGGTCGCGGCCTGCAACTGACGGAAGCCGGGCGGTTGGCGCTGGGTTATGTCGACGAAATTTTTGCCTTAAGCGATGCTCTTAAAACCAACTTAAGTCGCCAGCAGGGCGCACCCAGCGTGCCGTTTCGTGTCGGTATTTCGGATGCGGTGCCAAAAAACATCGCTTATCGCATTCTGGCGCCGGTGACAGCGCAGGGCGCGACTCGTCAGCAGAGCGGGTCGGTGCGCTTGATTTGTCATGAGGGTAAGTTGGATCAACTGCTGGCAGAGTTGGCGCTGCATCGCCTTGATATGGTGGTAGCGGATCGGCCCTTGCCGAGTGACGTGCGGGTGCGCGGCTTTAACCATAAGCTGGGCGAGAGCGATGTGGCTTTTTTCGCGACGCCGAGCTTGGCTAAGCTGTGCAAAAAATTCCCGGCTTGTCTGGAACAGATCGCGCTGCTTATGCCGGGTGAGGACTCCAGTATGCGCAGTCGCCTAGAGCAATGGTTGGAAACGCAACGTTTAGCGCCGCGCGTAGTGGGGGAGTTCGACGATGGCGCGCTGATGAAAGCGTTTGGCCAGGCCGGTTGCGGAATTTTTCCCGCAGCGGCGGTGAATAGTCATGAGGTGGAAACGCAGTATGGCGTTAAAGAAATTGGCCGAACCAGCGCGGTACGCGAGGCGTTCTACGCGATTACAGGCGAACGCCGTATTACCCACCCAGCAGTACTGATGGTGACGGAGGCGGCGCGTGAAAGTCTGTTTTCCAATTGAAGCGAAGGCAGGTTGAATGTGCGAAGTATCGCATCGCATTAAGCAAAGTTAAGCAGTAAATATTTTGTGCGGGCCGAAATATAATTCCCTATAACCCAATCCAAAAGAAAAGATGCTGGCGATGGAGATCACCTGCTATCGTGACCAGGAATTGACGAGCGAAAGACGCCATTTTCGCCGTAAAAATCCCACGCGATAAACTACTTTGTGAGGGCGATGAAAAGCTGCGGCAAACGCTCCGGCAGGCGCTGGATGTTGTCGATGACGGTGTATTGCTTGCCGAAGATATCGGCCACGTATTCATCCGCTTTTGGATCAAGGTTAATGCAGTAGGTATAGATGCCTTTTTGATCCAGTTCCTGCACGGCTTGGCGGGCATCTTCGATCAGCAGGCGTTCATCCTTGGTATCGACATCGGCGGGTTCGCCGTCGGTCAAAATCAGCATCAGCTTTTTATCGGCTTTTTGCGCTTGCAAATAATGTGCGGCATGGCGCATAGCTGCGCCCATGCGGGTGGAGTAGGCGGCTTCCATGGCAGCCAAGCGGCTTTTGACTTCATCATTCCATTGTTCGCTGTAGCCTTTGATATGCAGGTAGCGCACATCGTGGCGGGTGTTGGAATGGAAGCCGCCGATGGCGAATGGGTCGCCGAGTTTATCTACGGCCCAAGCCAGCAGCGATACCGCTTCTTGGCTCAGTTCCAAAATGGTTTGTTCGCTGCCGGAAGCTTTTTCGTTCAGCGATTCGGACAAATCCAGCAGCAGCATCACGGCGATGTCGCGGCCACTGGTTTTGTGACTCATGTTGATGCGCGGGTCGGGCGTCGAGCCGCTTTTGAAATCGATCAGCGAGCGCAATGCGACATCCAGATCCAGTTCGCTGCCTTCTTCTTGATAACGGATGCGTACCTTGTCTTGCGGCTTCAATAAATCCAGCATGCGCTTTAAACGCTTGGCCAAGGCGCCATGTTTGATCAGCAATTTGTCGATATCGGCGGCCTTACCTTTAGGATGCAAGGCCTCGTAAACACTGGCCCAATCCGGACGATAGGTCTGGCTGCTGTAATCCCATTCCGGATAATGGCGTGGCGGGAGGCCTTGCAGTTCTTCTTCCTCCAGCTCGATTTTGCGATGATCGTCGAACATGTCTTCATCGTCACTTTGCTCGTGGAAGCGCCAGAGGTGGCGGTTGTCGTCGCGGTAGTCCACTTCGGTTTTTTCGAAGTGCACCTTGGCGAATTGATCACTTTGACGACGCGTCTTGGCGACATAATTTAAGGCTAGGCCGGCGATTTCTTCAGTGCTGGATTCGCCTTGTGCCATCAGCGC
>JAHECG010000091.1 GCA_024641855.1 Betaproteobacteria bacterium
CAACAACTCGACGCGGAATTCAACGGCCAATCCTGGCAGATGCAAGGCGCCTTGGAAGTCACGCCACAAAGTATGCGCATGGTCGGCCTGACGCCTTTAGGGCAGCGCCTGATTACGCTGCGCTGGGATGGACAAAAGTTGAGTGAAGAGCGCGATCAACATTTACCGGCGCAGATTCAAGGCGAACGTATTTTAAGCGATTTGCAAATGATCTATTGGCCGCTATCTGCGCTGCGTACCGTGCTCCCGGCTAACTGGCGCGTGCAACAAGAAAATGGCGCGCGGCTGGTATACGATGGTGAACGTGAGATCATCAAGATCGAATGCGCCACACCGGATCCCTGGCAAGGGCGTTGCGTATTCGAACATCGTGTTTACGGTTATCGTTTGGCGCTCGATTCGCAATTGGATGGGCAATGAAGAAAATTTATCTCAACGAGTTGGGTGTGCTGTGTGCGCTGGGTCGCGGCAAAGCCGAAGTCGCGCGGAATTTACTCGCGGGAATTTCTCCAGGCATGACCATTACTAGCCAGTATTCGCCAGGGCGCGAACTTATGCTCGGGCAAGTGATCGGCGATTTGCCGCCACTCGCCACCGACAACATCACATATCACAGCCGCAACAACCAACTCTTGCTGGCTGCGCTGGAAGAGATTCGACCAGCGGTGAATGCATTGTTGGCACAAGTACCGTCGGAGCGCATTGGCGTGGTGATCGGCACCAGCACCTCCGGCATGGCCGCAGCGGAACAGGCGATGCAGCATCGCCTCGATAGCGGTGATTTCCCGGCGCACTTTCATTATGGGCAGCAAGCGCTCGGTAGCACCTCGGCTTTTTTGGCGGATGCCTTGGGAATCATCGGCCCGACGTATACGGTATCGACGGCGTGTTCTTCCGGCGTGAAAGTCTTGGCCAGCGCGCAACGTTTGATTCAAGCGGGCATCTGCGATGCCGTGTTGGCGGGCGGTGTCGATACCTTGTGCGGCTTCACCATTGCCGGTTTTTCTTCACTGGAATCGGTGAGTGCCGAGCGCTGCAATCCGTTCAGCGCTAATCGCAAAGGCATCAATATTGGCGAAGCGGCGGCGCTATTTTTGTTGAGTGCGACACCGAGTACGATTCGTTTATGCGGTGTCGGCGAATCTTCCGATGGCTATCACATCTCGGCGCCGGAACCGACCGGGCGCGGCGCGCGCCTGGCCTTGCAAGGCGCATTGGATCAAGCGCAGTTGCCAGCGGCCGATATCGATTATCTGAATTTACATGGCACAGCCACGCCGCAGAATGATGCAATGGAAGCACGTGTGGTGCATGACTTGTTCGGCGCCGATTTATTGGTGAGCGGCACCAAACCCTTGACCGGTCACACGCTAGGCGCAGCCGGGGCGCTGGAAGCCGCATTCTGCTGGCTGGCGCTGGATGCGGAAAACCAGGAAAATCGCTTGCCGCCACATATATGGGATGGTGTGCCCGATCCAGAGTTGCCGCAATTGCGTTGGGTAAAATTGGGCGAGCGCGCGCAGCGTTTACGTTATGCGATGAGTAGTTCATTTGCGTTTGGCGGCAATAACGCGGCGGTGATTTTGGGGCGTGAAAATTAAATTAAAAAAGAACTTAACCGCCAAGAGCGCCAAGCAAGATCGAATTACTTCGAAGGGATCTATTTTTATGCGCACAAACTTTGGGCTTCCCAAAAAACATTCAGACCTTGGCGCTCTTGGCGTCTTGGCGGTTTAACTAAACCTTACGATTTATGGACACCACGGACATTCGCCAATTCGTACCGCACGCAGGCTTGATGTGCTTGCTGGATAGTATTTTGGCGCAAGGCGATACTTGGCTCGAAGCCGAAGTGACTATTCGCCCGGATAGTTTGTTTTGTGATGGCGAGAGTGTCGGTGCTTGGGTCGGCATCGAATATATGGCGCAAGCCATTGGCGCGTTTGGCGGGGTGCGTGCGCGGCAGCAAAACCAAGCGGTTAAAATTGGTTTCTTGGTAGGGACGCGCAAATATGAAAGCAGTTGGCCGTTGTTTCCGGTGGGCAGTTGCTTACGCGTGCGGGTGGATCAAGAATATGAAGCGGATAATGGCCTCTCGGTGTTTCAATGCCGCCTCGATTGCGAGGAAGTGGCAATTGCCAGCGCTTCCATTACCGTATTTCAGCCGGTTAATCCGGAAGACTATTTAAAAGGACAAGCAGCGTGACGCGCAGTGTTTTAGTGACCGGCTCCAGCCGGGGAATCGGCCGTGCCATTGCGCTACGTTTGGCGCGCGATGGATTCGATATCGTGTTGCATTACCGCAGTGGACAAGCCGCAGCAGAATCCGTGGCGCAGGAGATTGCCGCGCTGGGTCGCGCAGTGCGCGTATTGCAATTCGATGTTGCGGATCGTGATGCGACACAAGCTGTGCTACTGGCGGATATCGAAGCGCATGGCGTGTATTACGGTGTGGTGTGCAATGCGGGCATTACGCGCGACAACGTGTTTCCCGGCATGAGCGGCGAGGAGTGGGATAGCGTCATCCATACCAATCTGGATAGTTTTTACAACGTGCTCAACCCGGTGATCTTGCCGATGACGCGCAAGCGCAAACCGGGGCGCATCGTCACCATCGCTTCTGTTTCCGGCTTGATCGGCAATCGTGGGCAAGTCAATTACAGCGCAGCCAAGGCCGGTATTATCGGCGCGACCAAAGCCTTGGCCTTGGAGTTGGCGAAGCGCGGCATCACCGTGAATTGCGTGGCGCCGGGTTTGATCGAAAGCGATATGACTGCCGAACTGCCGATTGCAGAAATCTTGCCTTATGTACCGGCTAACCGCTTAGGGCGCCCTGAAGAAGTTGCAGCGGCAGTCGGTTTTCTGATGTCGGACGATGCGGCCTATATCACGCGCCAAGTACTCTCCGTCAATGGTGGGTTGGTTTGAAACGGGTCGTCGTCACCGGCATGGCTGGCATCTCGCCGTTGGGCAATGATTTGCCAAGCGTGCTGGAACGCTTGCGCGCAGAGCGCAATGCCGTGCAACGCATTGCCGCGTGGGCCGAGTATGAGGGCTTAAATACCAACCTCGGCGCCCCGGCGGCGGATTTTGAATTGCCTGCCAATTACACACGTAAAGCCACACGTAGCATGGGACGGGTGGCGCTGATGGCGGTGCGCACGGCCGAGATGGCGCTGGAGCAGGCGGGTTTGCTCAACGATCCGTTATTGAAAAGCGGGCAAGTCGGCATCTCTTACGGCTCCTCTTCCGGCACGCCGGATGCGATTGGCGACTTCGGCCAAATGCTGATGAAGAAGACTACCAGCGGCATCAATGCCAATACTTATTTGAAAATGATGAGCCATACGGCGCCGGTGAACATGGGTGTTTTTTTCGGTGTGACCGGACGCGTGATCCCCACTTCCAGCGCTTGCACTTCCGGCAGCCAAGGCATCGGTTATGCCTATGAAGCGATCAAGTTTGGTCGGCAAGTGGCGATGATCGCCGGTGGTGCGGAAGAGTTGAGTGCCACACAGGCCGCTGTGTTCGATACCTTGTTTGCTACCAGTGTGCGCAACGATGAACCGCAACTAACGCCGCGTCCTTATGATCGCCAGCGCGATGGATTGGTGATCGGCGAAGGGGCTTGCACCCTGATTTTAGAAGAGCGCGAACATGCCTTGGCGCGCGGTGCAACTGTGTTTGCCGAGATCATTGGCTTCGGCTGCAATAGCGATGGCACGCATGTAACGCAACCCAATGCCGAAACCATGCGCGCGGCGATGCAGCTTTCGTTGCAAGATGCCGGGTTGCAAGCTGCGGATATCGGTTACATCAATGCCCACGGTACGGCGACCACGCATGGCGATATCGCGGAATCGCATGCGGTTGGGCAGTTGTTCGGACAACGTACGCCGATGAGCAGCTTGAAGGGGTATATGGGTCACACGCTGGGTGCTTGCGGCGCACTCGAAGCCTGGATGAGCATCGGCATGATGCATGCAAACTGGTATGCGCCGAATATGAATTTGGATGAAGTGGACCCGGCTTGTGCGGAATTGGATTACCTTCGCCAAGGCGGCCGCTCCATGCAATGCGAATTCACCATGAGCAATAACTTTGCCTTTGGTGGAATCAATACGTCACTGATTTTTAAACATGTCTAAACCACAACGAGGAGAAAAATAAATGCGTCGCTCTATTCAATGGATTGCAGTAATCATGATGAGTCTTGCACCTTTCATGGGGGCGCAAGCTGGCCGTGGCGAGCCGCTGATCAATATTAACAATCAAGCTGTGGCACGCGCCGACGGTAAACCCTTAAGCATGGAGCAAGTTAAAAGCGCGATTATCGCCGGCTCAGCGCGGCAGCGTGTTTGGACCGTGACGCCAGTGAAGAGTGGCGTCATGACGGCTACACTGAATGTTAGAAACAAACATACGGCGGTGGTGGATATCACGTATACCAGCAAGGAATTCAGCGTGAAACACCGCGAAAGCACCAATTTGCTGTATGAGAAAGACGAGAATGGCGTGGAGCAAATCCATCGCAACTACAATAAGTGGATTCAAGGTTTAAAACAAAATATCACCCAAGAAGCACTCGCTATTCACAATTAAAGCAGTCTGTCTGACGTGAACAAACGCTCCGCGCTGTGGTTGGCAAATTGTGCGGAGAGTCGCGAGACGGATGCGGCTTTACTCAGCGCGTCTGAGCAGCAACGCTACACGGCCATCCAACACCCCGGTCGGCGACGACAGTTTCTGCTAGGTCGGGTGCTGTTGCGGCACATGCTGTCGCAGTATTTCGATTTCCCTCTCGCCTACTGGCAATTGGTTGAGCAGCCGCAACAAGCGCCGCAACTGCGCAGTGCAATTCCGCATCCGATCGCGTTCAGCATTGCGCATAGCCGAGATCAAGTCGCCTGCTTGCTGACCACGGGCCATCTTGCCGGATGCGATATCGAATACATGGGCAAGGCGCGTAATGTGATGGAAATTGCGGCGTTGTATTTCGATGCGCATGATGTGCGCCGCTTAGCGGCATTGCAGGGGGCCGAACAAACGCAATTGTTTTACCGTCTGTGGACGCAACACGAGGCGTGCTATAAGGCGCAAACGCAAACATCTTGCGCTACTGCTTTGTGGCAGGACTATTGCTTAGGCGTTGCACTCAGCGCGCCATTGGCGGTGCATGTCCAGCAAGCGGCATTTGCAAGAGACGCATTGCAGCTCACCCCTTTACCCCTTGAGTGGACAAAATAAAAGGCGCCTGCAATGCGGCGCCTTTTATGGGTAAAGCTTGATGCTTAAACGCAGCCGGTGGGCTTAGGTAGTCCGCCGTATTTGGTGATCGGCTTCATCGGGCCGGTCATCCAAATTTTGAACAAGGCGTTTTGATCTTCTTCAATGTACTTCGCGAATTTGCGAATCGGCGGCACGCTGCCGAATTCTTCAAAATATTGGCGTGCTTTCAAAATGTGTTCCCACTTGGTATCGGTCAACTCGTAGCCATCGGCATCAGCCATGGCGCGACCAATCTCTTCGTCCCACTCACTCATGTCGGTTAAATAACCGTCGCCATCACGTTCTGGAATATCCATTGCTTCATTCTCCTAAAAATAAATTTTGGGTCGTCCTGCCGGTCGCCTAAGCTCCGCAGCAGGTTGCTCGGTAAAGCTGAGCAAAACGTCTGCCTATTAAACATTATCCTACTTAACTAGTCAAGTATTATTAGCGCTAGGGTTTTGATGTATGTTGGGTTGTGGTTATTATAAGTACTTAAATATCAATGATTAAATAAATATCCCCGGGTTTTGCGCAGACTGTGCCGCAACTTTCACGGTAGGATGTCGACTTCGTAAATAAGCTATTTCTGATATGAATCCCCCCGAAAAAAAATTGCTCGCCGTGGTCGAGTTTCTGGAACATGCCAAGCTCTCTACCCGTTACAAACAACTCGGCTATCACGTTAGCACCGAATGCCAAGTGCGCAAGGCGATTGCCGCGCTACGTAAAAGCCAGCCGGATGTGATCGTCGCCGATTTTTATTCGCAACCGGATTTTCGCGATCGCGTCAGCAATTTGGAATCTTTGCTGGCGGCAGCGCAAGCCATGCCGCAGATTAAAATTTTGGTGCTGTATGAACCACCCAATCAAACCGCATTGGATCGGGTGCGTGCGCGCATGCGCATCGACGCCGCCTTAACCATGCCGGTGCAAGAAACGGAATTGATGACGGTGCTACAGGGTTGGTTGGCTTAATCGCCGCCGCCGCATCCACCACCGCCACAGCCGCCACTGTCTGCGCCGCCGCTGTCACTGCTGTCGCCCAAGAAGCCGCCGCTATCCGCAGAGGCGCTATCGCCAAAGCCATCGGTGCCGCCGTCAAAACTGGTGCTGGAAAAATCACCACCGCAGTACACGGTACCGGAATCACTGCCAGACGATTGCCTGCGTACCGAGCTGCAATCGGCGATGTAATGAAATCCATCCGGTACTTTCAGTTTTGAATCCAAGGCAAACAGCAGCGGCAAGCGCGTGGCGTTGCGCGGATTGATATTTTCTTCGCGGCAAGTAAACCACCAGCAACGGCGTAGCCCGGCATTGTTTTGCTGGGCTGTGCTCAGCACCACGGCCGGGGTGTGATGCAAGAAGCGGCCAAACGCCTGCTTGCAAAACAGATCATAGTTCTTGGTATACAAGATGAATTCATGCCAGAGATCATCAGCTACTTGCGAAGGCATCGAGACAAACTTGCAACCGCTTTTTAAGTAAGCCAAGAAAAATTGCCGCAACGCATGGCTCACCAACTGGCAGTCCTTCAAGGAGAGATCGGGGCGCTGCTTACGCAGACGATCGAACAGACCAGCGGGTAGGGTGTAGCTGCGAATAAATTCGGCGCGGCGCGCTTTGCGCAACTGGCGCCACATCGCCATCAGGATGGCGCTGACGAAGACTAAAGCGATTAACAGTGGAATGGTCATGCAGATCCATGCTCCTTTGGCATTGTTGAAATCGATTCTGGTTGAGCGTCATCTGATTGTTGAATCAAACTCAGAATCGTCCAACCGGGCCCTGCCTTGAGATCGGTTTCCGCATCGAAGATGCGTAGTCGATTTTTAGCGTCGATGGCAAACAGCGGGATCGCTTGTTTGTAATACTGTTTGTAGTAAGCATCGAAATCGAAACTTTCAGAAAGTTTGGTTTCGCGAATCTCCGCTTCTTGGCTGAGCAGGCTGGAAAGTTTGTAGAAGCTGACATCCGGGCCGAAGGCGATATGGCCTGCGGGTGGCGCGGCTTCGCGCTTGCCGTCTTCTTTGTCGGTGGTGGTGAGTAAAGTATAGGTATTGTTATCGCCAAACTCCCGGTGATAGCGGTGCACCGCTAGCGCATTGAGTTCTCGTTGGGGCGATAGTGCGAGCAGTCGCCCGAGTCCGATTAAATCCAGCCGACGGTCGGCGTATTCCGAGACGGCATTGCCATAAAATACGGCCAAGCCGGCCATGCGTGCGGCGCTGACATTACCCCAACTGTTGTCGCAGAGCAGCGATTCGTAGCCACGCTTTTTTAAAGCTTTGGCGATGGCGCGGGCGACGGGATTGGCGCCGACGATTAAAAAACCGCGCGGCTCGGGTTCGGCCACGCCGAGACCAATAGCGATCATGCGCGCTGTAGCACTTTGTAAAACCACGGTGCCGATGATCACTAAAAAGGTCAGCGGCACCAGTAGATCCGCGCCTGGCACACCTTGCTCTTGCAGGCGCAGCGCGAACAGTGCCGCAACCGCCGCCGCCACAATGCCGCGCGGTGCAATCCAAGCCAGCAAAGCACGCTCGCGCCATTGGAGCGATGAGCCTAAAGTGCAAAACAATATTTTGAGCGGGCGCGCCACGAATTGCATAATGGCTAACACCCCCAGCGCCGCGAAGCCCAAGGCCTCAAATTGCGAAAAGTCGACGCGCGCTGCCAGCAAAATAAACAACCCGGAAATCAGCAGCACACTCAAATTTTCTTTAAAGTTGAGAATGTGCTCCACTGAAACGCCGCGCATATTCGCCAACCACAAGCCCATGACCGTCACGCTCAGCAGGCCAGACTCATCTTGCAACGCATTGGAAATCGCAAACACGCCAAAGACGAGCGTGAGTGTCGCGACATTGTGCAGATACTCGGGCAGCCAATATTTGCGCAAGGCCGTTCCAAGCGCGTAGCCTGCCGCTACGCCCATGGCCAACCCCAGCGCCAGGATTTTGCCAAAGCTGAATAGCGTATGCCCCAGTGCGCCGCTGGCGCCGCCGGAAATGATGAACTCGAACACCAACACCGCCAGCAACGCGCCGAGTGGGTCGATCACGATGCCTTCCCAGCGCAAGATGTTGGCGATCTTGGCGTTGGGGCGCACGGTGCGCAGCATCGGCACGATAACGGTCGGCCCGGTGACCACCGTCACCGCACCAAACAGCAGCGACAATGACCAAGAAAAATCCAACAACCAGCGGGTGGAGAGCGTGATGATGATCCAGGTGGACAACAAGCCCACCGAGACCATGCGACGCACAATCGTTTCCAGGCCTTTGATCTCGTCGAGTTTGAGCGTCAGCGCACCCTCGAACAAAATCACCGCGACGGATAAGGAAACAATCGGGAACAGCAGCGGGCCGAACAGCGCATCCGGATTCAGCCAGCCCAATACCGGGCCGACTAAAATCCCCGCCAACAATAAAAACAAAATCGCCGGCAGCTTCACCCACCAGGCAAACCACTGGCAGAGAATAGCAATGAGGCCGATGCCCGCCAGGAGCAGCAAGGTATTTTCGATCATAGTCGTCGCGTGAGTAACAAGGATTGGAACCAGAATCGTATTCTAGTGGATACGAGCGTAGACGTTAAATCATTCAATGGGATCAGGCCTTACATTGGCTATTACCAGCGCAAGTCCGGTGGAATGATGGGCTGTGCGTGGGTTGTGGTTGCATGAACCTGTTACTTCAACGGCAAGTAGACATCAGTGAGCATTTCTTCTTCCCGCACGTTCGGGCCGACATTGATGTAGTGGAAGAAGATTGGGAAATCGCCGGGTGATTGGCCGCTTTGAGGTAACCATGTTTCGTAGAGATAGGCGGCAGCTTTGTTGTTCGAGCGTGAACCCACATCTCTTGCGCGAGCACAGCACAGCCTTGGAATTATCTTATTTATAATGCCGTAAGGATTGGTTCCAACTTCTTCATCAACTGAAAGACAGAAGTCGACACGGTGATCTGAAGGTGGTGTGGTGCGTGGATCTGTGTAGTGAACGCCATAACTTCGGTACTTCGATGGATCCAGAAAGCCGTTCTCCAGCTTCCAAGCGATTAGCTTTCGTACGGTGTCATATTCGAGCGCGGGCGATCCTAGATGCTCAATGGCAGCAATCTTTGTCTCGGGGAATATGATGATTTGGACTTCCATAAGGATTCCTATTGAATGTCGGGTTGGGCTTAAAACGCATAGGATGCATTATGTTGAAAATGCGAAATTAAAAATAACGATAACTACGCTAATGACAGCAAGTGGAATGCCAATGATAACCACCAAATAGACAAGCACGGAAACCATGAACTTGATCAAATAAAAAAGCCAACCATCCTTTTTTAAATTGGAATGGTCAGCTATATAACCCACTGCACCTTGCGCAATTATCGTAGCAATATCACCGATCATTTCGATGAAGGACTGGAGCATTAATTATTTTCCTAATGTGAAAGAGGGCGGACCTGCGCGGCTACTTGCGCTGGCCCGCTCGACTACTGGGTTGGTCGGCGTGTCAATGCAAAACAGACCGATATTAACCCTTGACCTTCTTTATCATGTGGTCGATCACATGGCTATGCTCATGCTGGGGGCTGAACATGATAATTTCCGCGTCCGCATCGACCTTTACGTTGTGCCCAGGCGGCCAGTAAAAGAGATCATTGGCTTTGACCGTCTCTTGCGCACCCCCTGCATCGGTTGTGGTGATCTGCCCGCGCAGGACGAAACCCCAGTGAGGGCATTGGCACAAATTGCCTTCTAACCCTTGGAACAGCGGAGTCGTGTCAACGCCTGCCGAGAGCGTAAAACATTCGCCGCTGATCTTGCCAAATCCGGTCGCATCACCGAAATTCGTTCGCTGACGAATTATCGCACCTGGGATTTCCATCTTAACGTCCACATCATCTTTCGCTATTCGCATGATCGATTTTCCTTGGAATGAGTGGATGCTTTTGGGGCAAGTATTCCATCAATCACCGCATCCATTTAGTGATTGACGCGCTACGTTGAGCTAACCGGCTGGAGGACGCCGCAGATGACCAGTCCGAGCGACGCGGTGTTGAGCGAACTGTTATGCCGCGGACGCAAGAGGAACATCCCAGCCTGGAAAAAGAAGAACCGCAGGATGACACTTCAAGGCGCGCGCAAGAACCTTTGCACGCTCTACGCCCAAGTTAACGCGCCCGTTTTCAATGGCCGAAATTGTGGACTGGGGTATACCAGTAAGCTCTGCCAACTGATTTTGGCTCAGCTCTTGAAGCTCGCGAATAATGCGAACAGACTCACTGACAGAAACTTCCATACGTTTTTTAGCAGGGCGAAACT
>JAHECG010000161.1 GCA_024641855.1 Betaproteobacteria bacterium
GATTTTCCGTGGTACGCACATACTTCAGCGGATTACTATCGGTGCGATTGAGTTCGCGCGGCAAGCTCTTGGTTTGCTGAAAGCGAATATTCGGATGCGTGATGTTCGGATCAGGAAAACCCGGGATCGCAATTTTTGCCTGGATCCGATTCTCGGGCGTGGTCTCGATCACACCGAAGTCCAGCGCATTACCTAAACAAGCGGCGGCGCAGGCCGGTTTCAAGCCCACTTCTAAACGATCCACGCACATATTGCACTTGGAGACGTGACCCGCCTGCGTATCGAGTTGCGGCGCGTTGTAAGGGCAGACCCAGGTGCAGTAACCACAGCCGAAGCAGATATCCGGATCTTGCAGCACCGCGCCGTATTCAGCGAACTTGGTATAAGCACGTGTCGGACAACCCTTGAGGCAGACCGGGTCATCGCAATGATTGCACGCCATGGAAATATTCATGCGGGTGTAAGAAGGATAGGAGCCGCCTTCCAGATAACCCACCGAACGAAAGGCTAAGTGCGCAGGTGTTTCATTTTTCTCGGCGCAAGCGGCTTCGCACGCATGGCAACCGATGCAGTTGTCGGCATTGAAATAAAAGCCGTGCTGCTTGTAGCGGTTGGGATTTTCATACACGCCACCATCACCGTTGATATTGAGGCTCTGGCCACGCAGCGCATCGCCAGCAGGCACGGTCTCGATCGATTGGCCCCAGCGGTTCGCATCGGGATGATCAACCTTCGGTACGAAGGCGTAGCTCGGTTCTTGTGGACGTGGCTCAAACATGGAAATACCTTTTAAAAAAATCTTTCACCGCGGAGGACGCAAAGGTTCGCGAAGGAAGTGCAAAAGAAGGGTTTCCTTTGCGTACCTTTGCGTTCTTCGCGGTTCATGCTTTAAAACTCCCTAGCCGCGACGTTCGCCGCCGCAGCAGCCATTTGATCCGCCGCGGGTTCAATACGCACCGAACATTGTTTGTAAGCCGGTTGGCGCGAATGTGGATCGAGCAAGCCGAGCGTTAAACGATTCACGCAATCGTGGAAATGGAATGGGATAAACACCATATTGCGCGACACGCGCTGGGTGAGTTGCACCATCACCACCGCTTCGCCGCGGCGCGAGGTCAGGCGCGCATAGCCGCCGTGCACCACACCCAATTCGGCGGCGGCATCCGGATTCATTTCCATATACGGCGTCGGGCTGAATTTATTGGCGTTGCCGACTTTGCCGGTGCGGGTACGGGTATGAAAATGCTCCACCACGCGACCGGAGTTAAGCCAGAACGGATATTCGGCATCGGGGCGCTCGTTGTTGTCGACGAAGGCCAGTGGAATCAATTTCGCTTTGCCATCCGGGTACTGGAATTTCCCGTCGCCATACAAGCGTTGCGTACCGCCTTCATCACCATCGCGGCAAGGCCATTGCAGGCCGCGCTGCTCTTCTAGTTTTTTGTAGCTCATGCCGGAGATGTCGAGCATGCGATCTTCACCTTTGGACAACACTTTCATTTCCTCGAACACGCCTTCGGCAGTCTCTGGGAAACTTGGCCCCTTTCCGCTTGCTGGGTCATTTCCCAGGCGTTTGGCCATTTCATTGAAAATCCACAAATCAGGTTTGGAATCGCCATTCGGTGGCATGACGTTGCGAATCAAATTCACGCGGCGTTCGGTATTGGTGAAGCACCCCTCTTTCTCTGCCCAAATCGCTGCCGGTAAATACACATGGCTGTATTGATTGGTTTCGACATCGCTGTAGGCATCTTGCACCACCAGGAATTCCAGTTTCTCCAGTGTTTTGCGGATACGCGCCGTGTTGGGCATGGAGGTCATGGGGTTGGTCGCGATTAGCCACAAGCCCTTGATCTGCCCGGTCTCGATGGCGGGCAGAATATCGGTCATGAACAAACCGCGCTTCTTCGGAAAAAAGTCTGGGTCGACATTCCAGGCTTTGGAAATTTGCTCGCGATCCTTTTCCTTTTCCAGCGCGCGGTAGCCTGGCAGACCGGAGCACGACGACCACTCGCGCGTACCCATGGCATTGCACTGCCCAGTAATCGAGAGCGAGGTGCTGCCGGGTTTGCCGATGTTGCCCGTAATCAAATTAAGATTGTTGATCGCCACCACACCATCGGAGCCATGCGTGCTTTGATTGATGCCCATGGTCCAGATGCTCATTGCACTCGAAGCTTTGGCATACAAACGCGCCACGTTACGGATGGTATCTTCGTCGATGCCGCAAACCGGCGCAGCGGTGAGCGGATCCCAGCGCTCAATTTCGGCTTTGAAGGCCTCATAGTCGGCGCAATGCGCATCGATGTAGTCCTGCTTGTGCAGGCCTTCTTTCAAAATCACATGCGCCATAGCGTTCAACAGCACCACATCGGTACCGGGCGTGATGGCCAAGTGCACATCGGCCATTTGCGCAAACATGGTGACGCGGGGATCGATCACGATCACCGGGAATTTACGCTTTTCCAGCGCTTCTTTCAGGCGCCAGTAAATCACCGGATGTTGTTCAGGCAGATTGGAGCCGAAAGCCATCAGGCATTGCGTGTGGTCAAAGTCTTCATAGCAACCGGGAGGACCGTCGCTGCCGAACGAACGCTTGTAGCCCGATACCGCCGATGACATGCACAACGTGGTGTTGCCGTCGTAGTTGTTGGTGCCCATCACACCGCGCGCGAGTTTACCCAAGGTGTAAAACTCTTCGGTCATGATCTGGCCGGTGGAAACAATGGAAAACGCATCGCGGCCATAGGTGGCTTGAATCCGTTTGATTTCGGATGCTGTCTTCTCCATCGCCCTATCCCAAGTCACTGGATTGAAAGACTCATGGCGATAATCGCGCATCAACGGCGTG
>JAHECG010000092.1 GCA_024641855.1 Betaproteobacteria bacterium
AGTTTTGGGGTCGAGATATTTTAAATAGGTGATGTAGATCGATTTCATGAACGGTATTTTGGGTTCGTAGCCATGGATGACTCGCAGTTTTATGAGGTTGGCGTCTTGGATGCTTTGCCCAGAAGTGGCGCCGACCTGATTGGGATCTTTGGTGGCTTGCCCACTATTGGGGATGACGCGTTTACCACCGCCTATGCTTGCAGTTAGCGCTTTGTCTTCCCAGTCGTCGAAACTTTCTTTGGTGGGGCTTAAGATATCGATATGAACAAAACTTGTGACATCGGCATCGGCTTTACCGCGCGAGATAGCGAGCTCGGCACTGTTTTGTCCACCACCGTAGAGGGGAACTAAGGCGGTGATGTAGGCTTGATTAATTTCGTTTTGATTGGCGTTGACCATGGCGCCAGCGCGAGCCGCCATGAACGTGGCGTAGTTGATTTGATTTTTTGCGAAGAATAGCGTGCTGTATTGTAGGATCGCCATACCAATCAGCATCAGAATTGGGCCGACGACTGTAAACTCAATCATGGCGGAGCCACGCTGTGTATTGGGTATGGCGGCACCTTGGTCTGGCGATGTATTTTGAAAAAAAACATGATCGAACCGGTTACCCGCCTGAATACCGAGCCGCTGTATGCTGCCAGCGGCTAGCTCTAACGTATGCGCGGCTTTGGTGATAGGTTTTGCGTGAACATCTTTGCCAGTGCTGACGCTAACGTGCCACGGCTTGAGGTGGGCCACGCAGCGAGTGACAATGCCTGCCCTATTGAGATAAACCACATCGATTGCCATGCGCATGAAGGCGGTATGTACGCTGGGGCAGCGGGTGATCAATAACCCACGATCGGGCGCCAAGGGTTTTCTGAACATCAGCCCGCTTAGCCGTGAAAAGAAGCCGTTGGCCAGATTAATATCGAGCGTATGTGCGCCGCTGGTGGTGTGGATAGTCGATAAATTTTTCATGTGATAGTAGCGACTCTTACAACTTCTCAGGGCTTTTTGAGCAGCAGCTTGTCAGCCCAACCTTCACCTTTGGCGGTGGTGACTCGGTATAAGCCATCCCGCTCATCGCCCATGTAAACCACTTCGTCGGTTTTACTGAGTTGCATGAGCTTGGGTGCAGTTTTGCTCGGCTGTTCGTATACTTTTACGCCAGAAATTTTGCCTATCAAGGTGTCGCCAGCGGCCAGGTTTACCGAGGTGCCTGGGGCGTTTACGGGTTGGGCCGCCAGCGTACGCTGAAACTCCGCATAGTTTTTATCGATTGCTTCGGGCGATGCGCCCTGCATGGTCTTCCGTCCGAACACTAGAAACGGCACGCCTTTGCCGCCCAATTGGCTGAATTCTGCTTTGCTGGTTGCATCATGCTCGACATCTCGCTCCACAAAAGGGATGCCTTTTTGCTGCATGTGGCTGACGGCTTTTTTGCAGAATCCGCACCACGTGGTGCTGTAAAGCACGACTTTGCCAGTTGCATCTTGCGGTGGCGCAGTCCCATTTGGGACTTGGCCCAATGTCACTTCAGACACTGAGCGAATGACGCTGCTCAGATCTTGGCTACTGAATGTTTTATTTTTAAAAAAATCTCCCACCATACGACCAAAATCTTGGGCCTGGGCGGTTGTGGTGGCCACTAGGATGCAACTAGCGCCAACAAGAACAAATAACCGTAACTGCTGAGTATTCATAGAGGATCCTTTTATAGTCCGGAATGTATGAACTTCATTACAATCGGGAAGAACAGCACGATGAATGTGCAGGGAAAGATAAAGGCAATCAGTGGGAACAACATTTTTACTGGCGCTTCCATGGCCAATTTTTCTGCGCGTAAAAAACGCTCTGAGCGCCGTTGATCGGCTTGCGCACGCAATATGGGTCCAAGACTCATACCCATGTTTTCGGCTTGGATAACGGCTGCGGTAAAGTTGACAATGCTTGGCTCGTTGAGGCGCTGTGCAAAATCTGTTAACGCTGTGGCGCGTGGTTTGCCTGCGCGGATGTCGCGCAATACACGCTGAAATTCATCGCGCAATACGCCTTTGGGGCCCTTGATCACGGCTTGATTCATCGCACCTTGCATGTTGAGGCCGGCTTCAACGCATAGGGTGATGATGTCGAGATAGAACGGCAAAGCCTTAAATAATTCCCGCTGCCGAGCCGCCAATCGATCTCGCAACCAGATGGCGGGATAAAACCAACCCAATAAAACGCCAAAGGTGACAACTTCCCAATACAAGCTAGCGCGTATTCCAGATTCGCCTAGTTTGGCATTGTCGAAGGAGCCCAGAACCCAGTAGAAGAGGATTGCGACAATGCTGGCACTGAGCATACGCGTTGCGATAAATTGCGCTGGGCTAATGCAATAATCTAGTCCAGCCTTACGTAACTTGGCGAGCAACGTGGCATAGGTTTTACCCGCGATGAAGCCACTGATGTAGAAACTAATCCATTGAATTGGCCACCATATAACCCGAAATCCGATGGGTGCCGGATCTTTGTATTCTCGATCTTCAGCGGGCACGGCGGCCAGTGCTTTGCTAATAAGCCAGGCGATCAACGCAAACGATAGCCCCATCGCGCAGGCAAATAGAATGGTGATTACCGTGGTATTGTTTTGCCAATTTTCAGGCATTTTTTAAGGTTCCTCTAAACATCGATCGCAATGATTTTGCGTATCACATACACACCCATGAGCTCGAAGAAGGCAATGACAGTCAAGGTGGCCCAGCCGATGCGCGTGTTCCACAGCAAGCTCATGGCATCAGGTTCCATTTTGTTGAGCACGAACATCAGCAATATTGGGAGTAAGCCGACTACCCACGCTTGCAATTTTCCTTGTGACGTAAGGGCGCGAATTTTCCCTTCCATTTGTAAGCGGCTACGAATGGTGTGCGAGGTTCGTTCCAAAGTTTCTGCCAAACTACCGCCGGTTTCATTAGCGATGCGCATGGCGGATATGACCAGGGTGGTGGTTTGCGTTGGCATGCGGCGCGCAAGATTGTTTAAACTATCCCCCAGCGTTACACCCAACCTTTGCTCGCGCAGCATCAAAGAAAATTCTTGCGCCAGCGGCTGCTGAGCGCCCATGACTAATTGCTGAATAGCAGAGGCCAATCCCGAACCAGCACGCAAGCCACCGGCAACCATCATCAAGGCGTCGGGCAGCTGTTCTTCGAATTTTTGTAATCTGCGCTTGCGCATCGAGGCGTAGACCATACGCGGCAACAGGGCGAGTGCAAAAAAAGTGGGGATCGCCAACAGCGCACTTCCCGTAATCAACCAGACCAATAGTGAACCCAATGCCATCACCGCGATATTGGCAATAAATAGTTTTGTTGGATCTACAAAAAGAAAAAACTCTTGCGCTTGAAATTTTGCGCGGTCAGTAAATTTCGCGCGATACCGAGCCAGCGTCACCGTGCCCGTATCAATAACGAACCAAGTCAAAAGGCCTGCGGACACGGCGACAACCGCGATAATAATGAGCAAGGTGTTGTTCATCCAAGCGCCCCATTCTGGACATGGTCTTGGTAACTTTCACTCATATCTTGGTCAAACTTTAGGGTGTCGTCTGGCTTAAATATTGCAATATCAAGCTCATTTCCACTAGCACGCAGTGAGTCATAAAAACTTGGAACCATGTCGCACCCCGTGAAGTATCCACGTATCTGACCATTCCCTCTTGAGTAACCTTGATTGACGTATTTGAAGAGTTCTTGAATCTGAATCTTTCCGCTTTCCATACCAGCGACTTCAACAATGCTTGTGACTTTTCGTGAGCCGCATGCAAAACGCGACTGTTGCACGACGATGTCGATGGCCGATGAAATTTGTTCACGAATTGCAGTTAGCGGTAGTTCCATTCCGGCCATCAATACCATGGTCTCCAGACGTGCGAGGCCGTCACGTGGCGTGTTGGCATGCAGTGTTGTTAATGATCCTTCATGCCCGGTATTCATGGCTTGTAACATATCTAGCGCTTCTGCACCGCGGCACTCACCCACAACAATCCGATCTGGACGCATGCGCAAGGTATTTTTAACGAGTTCACGAATCGGTATCGCTCCCTTCCCTTCAATATTCGCGGGGCGCGATTCAAGGCTGATGAGGTGTTCGTGATTGAGCTTAAGTTCCGCTGCATCTTCCACGGTAATCACACGCTCACCCAGCGGAATGAAGTTTGAAAGAATGTTGAGCAACGTGGTTTTACCTGAGCCCGTTCCGCCAGAAACGACGATGTTTTTTCGGGCAGTCACACACACTTCCAGAAACTCGGCCATCGCCGGGCTAATGGCGCCAAACTTCACTAGGTCTTGGACCGTCAGTTTGTATTTGGCAAATTTACGAATCGTCAGGCAAGGGCCTTTAAGTGCTAATGGCGGGATAATGGCATTGACCCGCGACCCATCCTTGAGTCGAGCATCTACCATAGGTGACGATTCATCGATGCGACGGCCTAATGGTGCAACGATTCGCTCGATGACGCCCATTACGGCTCGATCACCTGTAAAAGCGAGCGGGTATTTTTCCAAGCGTCCGGCACGTTCGATGTAAATTTCATCAAAGCGGTTGACCATAATTTCTGTGACGCCATCGTCTTCTAGCAATTCCTCCAACGGGCCGAGACCAATAGCTTCATTGAGTACCTGTTTACACAGCAGATCCGTATCGAGTTGCGAAGGAATACTGGCTTCTTCCTCTTTTAGTATTTGCCGAATCAGTTCTTCAGTTTCCTGTCTCAATTTTTCATCAGACATGCCATGCACATCATGTCGACGTAAATCCATGGTTTCCAGTAGCTTGCTATGAATATGTTTACGCCATTTAAATTCAACCTCTAAACGTTTAGCATCAGGTTCCTTTGTGGCAACCATCGCGCTTGGGTTGACGATCCTAGGTGGCTCTTTAACAACCGATTGCGGATTTACCTCCGTAGCCTGGGGGAGTTGTGATCGAGCACTTTGGTGATTTTTTTGAAAATCGGCGTCTGTGGCACGCAGATGAGGATGGTTGGCTGCACTGATTGCTGCGCGAACAATCATCACATGAAGTTGAAAGGGGCCAATCGTTATAACATCGCTCGCCTTAAGCGGGCCATACTGGTTATCGACCCGTACGCCATTGATGTTGATGCCGCCGAATGCTCCCATATCTTCCAGCAATACGCCGGAAGGCGTGCGAAATAAACGCGCGTGTTCTTTGGATACGCGCCAGCTATCTAAACGAACCTCGTTCTGAGCCCCTTTTCCAAGAATACAATCGTCTGGGGCTTGGACTGAGCGCGTGGAGCCCTCTGCATCAATAATCTCAATTTGCAGCATGAGTATCTCCGTTTATTCTGCCGACACCAACCACTGCGAAGCGACCCAGCCACGCTTATCTTCAACTTGTACCGCCCGCCAGTAGCCACTAGGTGGCATTGATAATGCGTGTACTGTTACCCCTTTCCGTAAATGTTCAATCACGGGAGCATTAATATCCGGCGACACACGAAGCGCCAAGTAATTGGGTTTCACCCGATAATTTTGTCCGGCTATTACATCCCCGGAAGCACTGACGGCAGTAATCGAGGCTATGCCTGCACTATTATTTGTGCCAAGCAAATTGCCCTGCTGATCTTGACGGATCAGATAATCGTTATTGGCAATATTGTCTGAGATAGTTTCAACCGGTTTAAGCCAGCGTTCCGATACCCAACCTTTGATTTCACCTAATACCACACTACGCCAATACCTTTCACCATCGGAACTCGCTATCCGTTTTTGGCCGATCTGTACGATTGAGCCATAGGCAAGTTGCAGGAGTATCTGACTATTGCTTTTGGGCTCGGCGCGTACCGGTAGTCCATTCAGCGCGACCTGCAACATGCCAGAGGTTTTAGTCGTGTCAGTTTTAGTCGGTGCGGGTTTATAAGATGGTGGAATCAAGGTCAGAGCCGCAGCCGGTTGCTGCTGCTCCGGTTGCGTTTTTGCTTCAGAAGCTTCAACCACAGGCTTAACAACCATCGACGCCGCGCCTTCCATTGAGGATACGGGTTGCGGACTCTTGACCTTGGCCGGATCGCGTTCCGGCTGTATCGGATCTGTTAGATAGGGTTGCTTGCCCAGATTTTTCTGTAATCGATCCGTAGTACGATCAACTCGATCCACCAAACCAGGTGTACGACTATCGACAACCGTTGGCGTCACAAAGACAACTAGCTCAGTTTCTCTGTTCTGAAATCGTGTGGAACGAAACAATGCGCCCAGAATTGGGAGGTCGCCGAGAAACGGTACTTTATCAATATTCGTGCTGGTCTCCCGCGATAGTAATCCACTTAAAACAATCGTATCGCCACTGTGTACATTGAACTCGGTTGTCGTCTTTCGTGTTAGGAGTCCCGGTCCAGATGGCGTCGTAACTGAACCATCAATAGTGCTGACTTCACTATCAATTTTTGCTCGGATCACACCGGTTCGATCAACTTGCGGAGTGATGTTGAGTCTTACGCCATAGTCCTTAAAAAGTACGGTAGGTCCGTTAATCGTGGATACGGTATAGGGATATTGCCCCCCCGATAAAAAGGTCGCCAGAGATCCATTACGTGCGGACAATTGCGGTTCCGCCAGGAGTGTCGCCTTACCGTTTTGTGCAAGTAAATTTAACTGGGCATTTAAACCAACGTTGATAAGACTCAGGATATTTAGGCTGCCCGGCAGCGCTAAAGTCCCGCCACCAACGCCGGAAATCGGTGCAGGATTGCTTGCACCTGTTTGAAGATTAATTTGATAAGGTCCGTCGTTACCGCGACTAATCGGTTGAAATATTCCACCGACTACCGCACCACCCAGGGGACTCCATTTGATGCCAATGTCTCGCAATTCATTACTCGGGAACTCGACAACTTTGACATCCATCAGAATCATTTTCTCCCAACCCAATTTATCGGTGAAGTTAACAATCTGCGGATATCGCTTGGCTAGTTCTTCAATTTTTGCAAGATCACGGTCTGAAAGGTTATCTCCTTCCACAATCACCTTGTCACCAATGATGGAGGCTTTGGTATTTGGAATTCCCGTAAGAAAAGCTGCGATCTCTCGCGCATAGCGACTCGTGTCACCCGGAATAATATGAATTTTTACACGCTGATAGCGCCCATCTTCGTTCCATACAAAGAGTGATGATGTGCCGACACCATTCGCGAAAATAAGCACTTCTTTACTATCAAGTGCTGTGGCACTCATGATTGCGCCATTACCAACCGCAATGCGTGCGACACCGGGTGTAGGAAAAACACGTGATTCCCCCACAAACATTTCTATCTCGGGGATTTGCGCCTGATCATCTTGCTTTTGGATTGGGTTGTATAAGACCTTAGCAGCCGTAGCGCGTTTGACTTTGGGTTTTAAGTTTTCTGAAAAGACATTGCGAGACGCTTGAGTGCTGTCTGGATTATCCGTGCTGGTTAATGTTTCTGCTCGACCAACCTGTGCTAGTGAGATGCCACTACTGGTTGTTAGTAACACGGCCATACCGATCGCCCAGAGGCTAGCGCTTAGACCTGAGTACTCGTTCGTGCTTTTATTTTTTTCGGCAGCAATGCTACATTTTGGATGCGGTAGGCAACGCTCAGAATTGATCATGGGATACGACTTTCTTAATTTATCTAATTATTTTTGCTTACTGATTTGTTGTTATCGATGGCTTATTGGTGACCGGCAACACGTGAGGTACATTGGTATATTTTCTGGCGGCCGAAACATCTTGTGCAATCCCGCCGTCATTCACAGGTGAAGCACCCTGCTCGTAGCGTGCCAATGTCAAACCATCCGATGGTATTTTTCCGCTTTGTCCACCATAGAGCACGGGCACATCATTGGAATTCGTTCCAGAACGCCTACCTTTGAGACCCAGTAATGCCGCGACATCTACCTGTTCACCAAAAGCCTGCTTGTCTTGAGGATTACGCAATAAGGCCGTTATTTTTCCAGCATCACGCGCAACAATGATGTTTTTTGCTTGTTCTGGTGTTGTGTTAAGGGTAACGGTAGAGTATTCACGCCGGGTTCCACTCTTAGGATCATCCACAGAGCGCTGACCCGTCGCCATCACTTGAACCGCTTGCAACAATGGAAAAGTAATCTTCTTATCTCTCTTATCTTTGGTGTCTTTCTGACTGAGTGTCACAATTAAATCTATGACATCACCAGGTTCAAGTAGGCCGGATATTGAGTTGATCTCGTCGACCGGGACTGTCATTGCCCGTTGTCCTGCATCCACACGCGATGAGAAGGTCGGCGTTTTTTTCCCTTCCAGTAAGCTCCATAAAATCATTTCACCCGACTTGACTGGGTAGGCCAGCACTTGCCCATCGATGCGATCAAATCCGTCAGGCGTGACTGCAAGAGATTGCGAAAATTCCAAGGGGACTGCACGTACTGCAACATTCTCATTGGTTAATTTGACTCCTTTGGCTAGATCGCTTTTAGCGACAACGACGTTGACTGACTTGCCTTTTGCACGCGCTTCAATCGCCGCGACCCGATTGGAAAGGTAACTACTCGCCGCGAGTGCTGCCAATAAGCCGATGCCAAGAGCAACGCTTAGCATGACCCAGGTTTTTCCCAGTTTAAATTTTTTAAGTTGTGGTATTTTCATGATCAAGTCGGCAAGGACAAGGCGTAACTAATTTTTTTGTATGCGTTGGAGAAATTATCCAAAACATTCTTCACCGCACTGTTGGAGCTATTCAGGTCAACAAATAGTGCGAAGGCAAGGGCGGCGCACACCACGGTATATTCAATTGTTGATTGGCCGCGTTGTTTGCGGATAGGTCGCATACGCTTAACTCCCTTCATGTGAGTTAGATTCTGATTCATTTGAAATGCTCCATTTGTGTAGTGATGTTTAAGACAATTGCGGTTTGTCCATTGCCATTTCGTGAAATGGTCGCAACAGCTTCTTTTCCCGTTCCTTTAAAAAGCAATGTTTTTCCATTGGCAATACCATCAAGTTTTGCCATGGCTGGCTTGCCTATCGCTCTAACTTCATTTTCAAGTTCTAGCCCATCACTTCGCATCAAGTTCTTCAAGCGCTCGTAGTTCAATGCCTCACTTTGAGTATTAATCACCAACAAATGCATCGACAACTTTCCTGCATCTACTGATGTCATTTGACTTAGGAGTTGTGAACCTGCAGGTAACCGAGATAACCAATGCTCGGTGTTCTCCTGAACCGTTGCCCGATTTTCAAACGCGGATTTAAGATTGGTGACGGAGGCTATGCCACGACTACCGGATCCAACTGGCTCCAGTTGCACCGTCAAGTAGTATTCACCCTGATTACGGCCCAGTATCAATTTATTTGCCAATGTATTTTCTACCAATGGCTTGCCCATGCTTTGTCGAAACAAGGTCGCTAATTGCTCCGGATTTAACGCTGACACAAAGCCACGCATGCGCATGGGTAAACCATTAACGGTGAGTTGCTCCCCTATACCGAAACTTTGTACTTCCTTTGGTAATGCAATTGTCGGCCAAGACGCTTGCGCTAGTACCTGCCTACCGCTCAGCATGACTGATAAAACAAAAATCATGGCCGGAAGATTTGGCGCAAATACTTGAGCAATAAATCGATGGCTCGAACACTTCATTTATTTATCCACTCTATTTCAATCGATCTTCTGGAACCACATCACGCCAGAAATCAAGTTTGCCAAGCTTAGGGCCAGTAACACCCGCTAAAGGATCAACACTAATTACCGCCGCATCCACCAACGCGCTGACAGCTTGCAACTGTCCTACGGGGAAAATCTCAGCGCTATTCGCGATTCGAGACTCGACTTGCCCCGGGTCTTTGGCTGCCCAAGCGTCAAATAACAAGCTCGTGCTACGAGTCAGAGCCAGATTTATTTTGTCGAACGGTTCATAAAACTTTAAGCCCATTGGAAGATTGGCGAGGGTTACCGAGACATTCGTTGTGTAGATGCCACGCGCCTTCAAATCAAGCTTGTCACTCAATAAGAACGGCTTTCCATCACTGGTCGCACTAAAGCCATCGTCATGCTTACTGCCAGCACCGAAGCCGTAGGTCACGGTAACATCGGTATTAAAATCTTTAATCAGCGAATCGCCTTTGGGATCACTCCAAAATAGATTTTGATTTGCTTTAAAATTACCGGCGACATCGTTGGTCTTGATCGGCGCGTCGGCATTACTAAAAAAACGTCGCCGAACTTCATCCGCCAACTGGTTCTCCGGTTTCCAACTGCTAATCGTGTCGTTACGGTTCATCGCATCAAAAGCAACATACCGACTCGCCATTTGCGTGCTATTGCTGATATCTTGATATTTTGCAATGACGGGAATCAACAAAAAGAGCGGCACGATGGCCACAGCCACCACCAGAAACTCAGCTAAGGCTTGTCCCTTTTGATGAATGATGACTTGTCTCATGGGCGCATAATCGGTGAAGTAAAACTCTTCAATTCAAAGCCCTTTGGAATCTCGAAAATCGACTTAGCGACACCCAGACTTGTTTTAACCTCCTGTGCTAACAAGCTATGCCCCGGGTTATTTAATTCCAGCAACAAACCAGGAATAC
>JAHECG010000093.1:2500-10292 GCA_024641855.1 Betaproteobacteria bacterium
AATCATGGGCACCATGAAGGTGACCGACAAATACACCATTGATAAAGCGCACGAGTGCATGCAGGTCTACAAGACCACCGACATGGAGCACCCCGGCGTCAAGATGGTCATGGAGCAAGGCAAATACAACTTAGCCGGTTCGGTTAAGGTTCTGTCCACCGGCACTTTCAAAGCAGAGTACGGCGATCAGTTCATGACCCCCGCCGAAACCCGCGCCCTATTTGAAAAAATGGGCTGGTCCAAAATTGCGGCGTTCCAAACGCGCAACCCGATGCATCGTTCACACGAGTACTTGGCCAAGATCGCCATCGAAACCATGGACGGCGTACTGGTTCATTCCCTACTCGGCGCCCTGAAGCCAGGTGACATTCCTGCTGAAGTTCGTTCCGAAGCGATTAGCGTACTGGTTGAAAACTACTTCGCTCCTAACACCGTGATTCAAGCTGGTTACCCACTGGACATGCGTTACGCTGGCCCACGTGAAGCCCTGTTGCACGCGCTGTTCCGTCAGAACTATGGCTGCTCGCACTTGATCGTCGGTCGCGACCACGCTGGCGTAGGCGACTACTACGGCCCGTTCGACGCACAGAAAATTTTCGACGAGATTCCAAAAGGCTCGCTCGAGACCGTAAACATGAACATCGACTGGACCTTCTGGTGCAACAAGTGCGGCGGCATGGCATCGCAGCGCACCTGCCCACACACCAAGGACGATCGCATTCTGTTGTCCGGTACCAAAGTTCGCTCGATGCTGTCCGAAGGCAAAGATTTGCCGGTCGAATTCAGCCGTCCTGAAGTCGCTAAAGTTCTGCAGAAGTACTACGCAGGCCTGAGCGCTGAAGAGAACGTCAAAGTCGAACTCAAAGGGCACTCTGCTAAATAACGTTTTTCAAGGTATAGCCGACATTTAAAACGTCGGCTTTTTTTCAACTGTAGTTTGCAATAACTGGAGGATCAACATGCCAACTTTCGTACGCACCGACAAATGTGACGGCTGCAAAGGGCAAGACAAAACCGCGTGTATGTATATTTGCCCGCATGACCTGATGATGCTGGATAAAGACGGTTCCGCAACCGGCCACGCAATGAAGGCCTATAACCAAGAACCAGAGCAATGCTGGGAGTGCTACTCCTGCGTTAAGATTTGCCCACAGCAAGCGATCGAAGCACGTCACTACGCTGACGTCGTTCCGCTCGGCGGCTCAGTACAACCACTGCGTGGTACTGACTCCATTATGTGGACCATCAAATTCCGTAACGGCACGTTGAAGCGCTTCAAGTTCCCAATCCGCACCACCCCAGAAGGTTCGATCGATCCGTTCGGTGGCAAGCCAGAAGCGAAAATGGAAAACATTACGAAGGTTGGTTTTTTCAACCAGGAAAACGGCTATCGCGCAGGCAACCCTGCTGAACTGATCCGTAAGTAATTTTAAAGTTAACCCAATAATTGCGGGAGGGAGCGGGCCGATGTGCCGCGCTGAACTGCAAGCAAGGAGATGAAATAATGGCTGGTGAATTTGGTAAACCCGAAGTAGTCGAAGAGGAAGTAGACATCCTCTTGATCGGTGGCGGTATGGCATGTTGCGGCGCTGCTTATGAAGTGATGCGCTGGGCTGAAGCTGCTAAAAAAGAAAATGGCGTTGATCTGAAGATCAAGCTGGTCGACAAAGCTGCAATGGACCGCTCCGGCGCCGTTGCACAAGGTCTGTCCGCAATCAACACCTACATTGGTTCCGAGCAAGATCCTGCTGACTATGCACGTATGGTCTCCAACGATCTGATGGGTATCACCCGTGATGACTTGGCCTACGACTTAGGCCGTCACGTTGACGAATCCGTACACTTGTTCGAAGAGTGGGGCCTGCCAATCTGGAAGACCGACGAAAACGGCGAGCGTCATGACGGCTCCAAAGGCCTGCCTTCATTGAAAGACGGCGGCAAGCCCGTACGTTCCGGTAAATGGCAGATCATGATCAACGGCGAATCCTACAAATGGATCGTTGCTGAAGCTGCGAAAAAAGCCCTGGGCATGGACCGCATTCAAGAGCGTATCTTCATCGTTAAATTAGTTAACGATAAGAACGATCCTAGCCGCGTTGCTGGTGCAGTTGGCTTCTCGACCCGTGATCACAAAGTTGTTGTGTACAAATTCAAAGCTTGCTTGCTGGCCGCTGGTGGCTGCGTCAACTTGTTCCGTCCACGTTCCGTGGGCGAAGGCCAAGGCCGCGCATGGTACCCAGTATGGAACGCCGGTTCGACCTACGCGATGGCTGCTGAAGCCGGCGCTGAGTTGACCATGATGGAAAACCGCTTCGTGCCAGCCCGTTTCAAAGACGGTTACGGCCCGGTCGGTGCCTGGTTCCTGTTGTTCAAAGCTAAGGCTGTTAACGCCCTGGGCGAAGTGTACATGGACCGCAACAAAGACATGTTGAACGACTACCCTCCTTATGGTTTGGCTGCCGTTCCTGCTTCTTGCTTGCGTAACCACCTGATGCTGAAAGAGATGAAAGAAGGTCGCGGCCCGATTTACATGGACACCGTAACCGCGCTGGCTAAGCTGAAAGAGACCTTGTCTCCACGCGAAGTTAAGCATCTGGAAGCTGAAGCATGGGAAGACTTCCTTGACATGTGTATCGGCCAATGCGGTATTTGGGTTGGTGAGAACATCGAGCCAGAAAAGAAAAATTCTGAATTGATGCCAACCGAGCCCTACCTGTTGGGTTCGCACTCCGGTTGCTGCGGTATTTGGGTTTCGGGTCCAGAAGATCTGGGCGCGCCAACTGCTGAAGAGCACGCCGATGCCGGTAAGATTCCAGGTCACCTGCCAAGCGGCTGGAGCTGGGGCTATCGTTCGATGACCACGGTTAAGGGTCTGTTCACCGCCGGCGACGGCGTGGGCGCATCCGGCCACAAATTCTCCTCCGGCTCACACGCCGAAGGTCGTATGTGCGCCAAGTCCATGGTTAAGTATTGCCTCGACAATAAAGATTGGAAGCCAGAGCTCGATACCGACGTTGCAACCTTGGTTGACCAGATTTACCAACCAGTTAAGACGTTCCTTGAGTTTAAAGACTACTCCACCGCTATCGACGTGAACCCGAACTACATCACGCCGAAAATGCTTCAGTTCCGTCTCCAGAAGATTATGGACGAGTACGTTGCAGGCGTTGCAACCTACTACACCACCAACGGTCACATGTTGGCTGTAGCAGAAGAGAAGTTGAACATGTTGAAAGAAGACGCAATGAAGATGCGTGCAAAAGACCTGCACGAACTGCTGCGCGCCTGGGAAAACTACCACCGTATCATTACGGCGGAAGCCCACATGAAACACATTCAGTTCCGTGAAGAATCCCGTTATCCGGGCTTCTACTATCGTATGGACAAGAACTTTGTCGACGAAGAGAACTGGAAGTGCTTCGTGAACTCCATCTATGACAAAACCACCCACAAGTGGACCGTGTTCAAGCGTAAGCATGTGGACCTCGTGGACAAGTCCAAGCTGTTCAAGCCGGCTGCCCACTAAGTTGTAGCTGTATGCGGTATGAAACCGGACGCCTCGCGGCGTCCGGTTTTTTCTTTCTGGAAAACGATAGACCTACTTTGAATGTGCCGCTCAGTGTTGCCTGAAAAGTGCATTGAAAATAGGCCTAAAATTGACGTAGTAAAACAGCGAGGTAAATTATGAGCGAATTCATCGAAGATTCCCCCTTCCCCGATAGCCCGGTCATGCCGAATTTAATGACCGGCGATGCCACCATTCAATTCGAATGTCACAAGGGCATCTCCTGCTTTAACGCCTGCTGCAAAAACATCGACATCAGCCTCACGCCCTACGACATCCTGCGCCTGAAAAAGCGTTTGAACATGAGCTCCGGCGATTTCCTGGTGAAGTACACCTTCCCCTATGAGATGGATCAAGACGGCATGGCCGGTGTGAAATTCAAACCGGTCGAAGGCGGTACCGCCTGCCAATTCATGACCGAAGAAGGCTGCGGCGTGTACGAAGACCGCCCGACTTCTTGCCGCTACTATCCGATTGCGCTGCTCTCCATGCGCAAGCAAAACGAATACACCGAGCGCGAAGCCTATGCCCTAGTGCAAGAAGATCACTGCAAAGGTCACTTAGAGCCACGCAAACTCACCATTAACGAATACCGCAAAGAACAAGGCGTAGCAGAATACGACGAACTCGCCAGCGGCTGGCGTCAACTGATCCTGAAAAAGAAATCCGCTGGCCCCACCGTCGGCAAGCCGAGCAAGCAGAGCCTGCAATTATTCTTCATCGCCTGCTACGACCTGGATCGCTTCCGCGAATTCGTCACCAGCCCCAGCTTCAACGAAGTGTATTTACTCGAAGACGATCTCAAACAACAGATCGCCACCGATGACGTTGCCTTGATGCAATTCGCCTTCCGCCTGCTGCGCCAAGTGCTGTTCAACGAAGTCACCATCGACACCAAAGCCGAAGCCTTGGATATTCGCTTAGCGCGCAAAAAAGAGCGCGAAGCCCAGCTGGACGAGATCGCCGCCAAAGTCGGCTCAGTGGATGAATTCCGCGCCGACCCCAACGACAAATACGGCATTAAAGACTAAGAGGCAGGAAACACCATGCAAGCGCGCGCACTGGAAAGCGAAGCCTATTTCATCCAAACCGAGCCCTACTACGAGGCCACCGGCGACGAGATCAAAATCTTCGAGGCAGCTTATCGCAACAAGCTGCCTATCCTGCTCAAAGGCCCCACCGGCTGCGGCAAAACGCGCTTCATGGAATACATGGCCTGGCGTCTCAAACGCCCGCTCATCACCGTCTCTTGTCACGACGATCTCACCGCCTCCGATCTCGTTGGACGCTATTTAGTTAAGGGCGGCGAAACCACTTGGGTCGATGGCCCACTCACTCGCGCGGTGCGCGCCGGTGCGATTTGCTACCTGGATGAAATCGTCGAAGCGCGTAAAGACACCATGGTCGTGATCCACCCGCTGGCCGACGACCGCCGCGTGTTGCCGATGGAAAAACTCGGCACCCTCGTCACCGCCGATGAAAATTTCTGCCTCGCCGTGTCCTACAACCCCGGCTACCAAAGCGTGTTGAAAGACCTCAAGCAAAGTACGCGGCAACGCTTCGTCGCACTGGAATTCGATTACCCCGCAACCGAGCTGGAAGCCAAGATCGTCGCCAACGAATCCAAAGTCGATCGCGCCTTGGCCGACAAGCTAGTGAAATTCGCGCACATGACGCGCAACCTCAAAGGCAGCGGCCTGGATGAGGGTGCCAGCACGCGATTACTGGTGCATGCAGGCAAGCTCATCACCTCCGGCGTTGAGCCCGTCTCCGCGTGTCGTAGCGCGATTGCGCAGGCCATCACCGACGACGTGGAAATGCTCGCCGCCGTGCAAGAGTTATCTTCATCGCTATTTTGATTTACCAAGTAAGTCTCGGACGTGAATTTGAGGCCACGCTACCCCACTAATCATCATTCCCCCTCGCCCCTCTGGGGAGAGGGGTTGGGGAGAGGGGCGCGCCTACCGGTAGCGGCGCTCTCACCCTCTCCCCCGCCCTCTCCCTCAAGTGAGAGGGAGTTTAGTTGTGGCGCAAATGCGCCCTTCTCCGTGCACTCTGTGATCTCCGTGGTAAATAACTAGGTTTAGTATATGGCCGATACCGCGCCGCTCAACTACGAACAAATCCTCAAGCCGCTGGAAACGTGGCTCGAAGTCGAATTTACTTTTCTCCACGCGCACGAAATCGCCGAAGCCTTAACCCAGCTCTCGCGTGAAGAACAAGACTTCTTCATGAGTTGGACGCGGCGCATCAGCACCACCAACATCCAAATTGCGTATCAGTTCGCCGTGCGCGCCACTGCCGGTTTAGCCCACATGGATCAGCGCGTGATCGAAGCTTGGGCCTTGCACGCCATGGACACCTACGACCGCGCCGGTTTGCGCCCCGCCATGCAAGTAATCGAGGATGTCGAAAACTTCGTGCACCTCAGCCACGCCCATGCCGAAGGCGCGGTGTTCGACGACTTCAGCGGCATCCTGCTCACTTTCGTGCACGGCCTATCCGGTCGACAATTGAAAATCGCGCAAGGCGATGCACCGTATACCGATAGCGAAACGTTGTTTCTCCCGGCCGTCGTCGCCAGCATGGAAACCGCCCAAGACAACTTCACGCTGTGCAAAGCCATGGTGGCTTTCCAGTGGGCGCAAACGCGCTTCGGTAGCTTCCGCATCAACTTCGCCGATGCGCTCGCGCCATATGCTGATCAAGCCCTCGCACTGCAACAATTTCATGGTTTAGAAACGCTGCGCCTCGAAGCCTGCTTGCAGCGCGAGCTGCCCGGTCTGTCGCGCGAGATGCAAAGGCTCAAGCACAGCTTAGGGCAAGATGCGTTGCCCGGAGATTGGCAGAATTTCGCCGCGCAACTCGCCGCACCCGAAGCAACAGTCAACGACAGCTTGCGATTGCTGCGACTAGCTTACGCAGCAGCGCCCGGTTCGAGTATTTGCTACCAAGGCGAGCTGCGCCCAGAGGCCGTCGCGGCCTGCATGGACAAACGTATCGAGCAAGAGAAAATGCATCTGCGCCTCAAGCTCGCGCAACTGTTGGAAGACATGCAAAAGCAAGCGCCGGATGGAGAGCGCGAAGCCCCGCCTAAAATCGATGTCAAAGAACATCAAGAAAATTCCAACGAACTCCCCAGCTTCGACATCACCCTGGACGACATGCCCGTCGCCCCGCCAGAAGGTGTGAAGCAACTCTTAACCTCGGTGTATCTCGACTTCGGCGAAATCCCGCCCGAGTATCTGGTGGCCGCCGGTGATGGCGATTACGACCTCACGCAATTCGAGCAACAAGGCAAAGACCCCAACGACGTTTGGCAAGGCACCTACCACGAAGAAGGCGCGACCTTCTATCCGGAGTGGGACCACGGTCGGCAACACTACCGCAAAAACTGGTGTGTGATGCGCGAGAAAGACGTCACCCCGGTGCACGATGATTTTGTGCCGGAAACACTGTACAAATACAGCGGACTGATCAAACATCTACACCGCACCTTCGAAGCCATGCGCGACGAAGACAAGCTGCTCAAGCGCCAAGCTGCCGGCGACGAAGTAGATATCGACGCTCTGGTCGAAGCCCTGGCCGACGCGCGCGACGGCAGCGAAATGTCTGACCGCCTGTTCATGCACATGCACCGCGCTGAGCGCAATGTCGCGGTAATGTTCATGGTCGATATGAGCGGCTCCACCAAAGGCTGGATCAACGACGCCGAGCGCGAATCGCTGGTACTACTGTGCGAAACTCTGGAGCGCCTCGGCGACCGCTACGCCATCTACGGCTTCTCCGGCAACACGCGCAAACGCTGCGAAATTTATCGCATCAAACAATTCGACGAACGCTACGACGACACCGTGCGCGCCCGCATCAGCGGCATCCGCCCGCAAGACTACACGCGCATGGGCTTCGCCATCCGCCATCTCACCAAAGTACTGAACGAAGTCGATGCCAAAACCCGCCTGCTCATCACCCTATCCGACGGCAAACCGGACGACTACTTCGACGGCTATCGCAGCGCCTACGGCATCGAAGACACGCGCCAAGCGCTGATCGAAGCCAAGCGCACCGGCGTGCACCCCTTCTGCATCACCATCGACAAAGAAGGCCAAGAATATCTGCCGCACATGTATGGCGCAGCGCATTATGTGATTATTGATGAGGTGCGAAAATTGCCGTTGAAGGTGGCGGATATTTATCGGCGGTTGACCACGTAGGGCTTAAACAAGC
>JAHECG010000162.1 GCA_024641855.1 Betaproteobacteria bacterium
CGACCATGGTGGACGAGCGCACCAATTACTGGATGCCGGTGGATCAATATATCGGTGGCATCGAACACGCAATTCTACATTTACTGTATTCGCGCTTTTGGACCAAGGTGATGCGGGATTTTGGCTTGACCAAAGTCACCGAGCCCTTCGGCAATTTGTTGACGCAAGGTATGGTGTTGAATCACATCTTCTTCCGCAAGGGTGAGAAAAGCGGCATTACCTATTACGCTCCAGAAGAAGTTGAGCTGACGCGCGACGATAAAGGTGAGATTTTGTCCGCCAAATCCGTGGCCGACGGACAGCCCGTGGAATACGGCGGCATCGGCACCATGTCGAAATCGAAGAAAAACGGCGTCGATCCGCAATCGTTGATCGAGCAATACGGCGCCGACACCGCGCGCTTGTTCATGATGTTCGCAGCCCCGCCGGAAGACACGCTGAAATGGGCCGATGCCGGTGTAGAGGGCGCGTCACGCTTCCTCAACCGCTTGTGGAAGTTAGTGCATACACATGTTGAACAAGGTGTGGTTGCAGCATCTAAAGGAGATGGCCTGAGCGCAGAGTTGAAGGCCATACGCTTTCAGGTGCACACCACGATTGAAAAAGTCAGCGACGATATCGGTCGTCGCAAGACTTTCAATACCGCCATTGCGGCCGTGATGGAATTGATGAATGCTCTAGCCAAGCTTAGCGACAACAGCCCGGCTGCACGCGGTGTGATGCAAGAGGCGCTGGAAAATATCGCGCTGCTGCTCTCCCCCATCGTGCCGCATATCTGCCATGCGCTGTATGCGGAACTGAAGTCAGGCGCAAACGTGTTGGATACGCCCTGGCCTAAAGCCGATCCCGCCGCGCTGGAGCAAGACGAGCTTGAGCTGGTAGTGCAAGTCAATGGCAAGTTGCGCGGCCAAATCCGCGTGCCAAAAGCCGCCGGTAAGGCCGAAATCGAAGCCATGGCATTGGCCAGCCCGAATGTGCAAAAGTTTATTGAGGGCGTTACGGTGAAGAAGGTGATCGTGGTGCCGGGACGCTTGGTAAATATCGTCGCTAGCTAGGGTATCGTTAGCGAATTCGATTGGGTTAAACTGGCAGGGTACAAATTCGCCCCAATAGGCGATCAAGGGAAAATAATGCGTTTGCGGCAAATTTTGATTTTAGGGTGTGCGCTTACTCTTGGCGCATGTGGCTTCCAATTACGCGGCAATGCTTCGTTGCCATTTGAAAGTCTATATATCGAAGGTGGGCAAGATATCGCGGTGGATTTGCAACGTGCGATTCGCCCGACCACTACCAAGATCATGGATAAAGCGACAGAAGCGCAGGCGGTGCTGCAAATTTTGAACGAATCGCGCGAGAAACGCATTCTGACGCTGAGCAGTGCTGGCCGCGTGAATGAGTTTCGTCTGTTGTATCGCGTGAATTTCAAGATCATCGATAGAGCTGGTCGCGAGCTGCTTAGCCCGCAGCAAGTAGAGTTACGCCGCGACATCACGTTCAATGATAGCCAAACTTTGGCCAAAGAATCCGAAGAGGCTTTGTTGTATCGAGATATGCAAACGGACGCCGTGCAGCAGATTTTTCGCCGCATGAGCGCCATTCGCGCAACCCCTTAGCCGATGCTGCTGCGCCCAGAAAAGCTTTCCACTCATCTTCAACAAGGCTTACAACCGCTCTACATTGTGACCGGCGATGACCCGCTGTTAACTATGGAGGCTGCCGACGCGATTCGCGCACGGGCCAAGCAGGAAGATTATTTGGAGCGCGAGGTGTTGGCGGTGGAAACCGGTTTTAGCTGGAGCCAGCTTCGCGCCAGTGGTGCCAGCCTGTCCTTGTTTGCTTCGAAGCGGGTACTTGAATTGCGCATGCCTGGCGGCAAACCTGGAGTCGAGGGCGCTGCGGCTTTGGAAGCCTATGCCGCCGATTTGCCGCCCGACACCTTGAGTCTGGTGTTATTGCCTAAGCTGGATAAACGCACCAAAGATAGCGCTTGGTTCAGCGCTTTGAGTGCAGCGGGCGTGGTGGTGGAAATTTATCCCATCGAATTGGACGCTTTGCCGGAATGGGCGGCACGCCGTTTAGCGATACAAAACCAAAGCGCAGACCGTGAGACCTTGGCGTTTTTGGCGCAGTCGGTAGAAGGTAATTTACTCGCGGCGCATCAAGAAATTCAAAAGCTGGCCTTGCTCTATCCGCCACGCAAACTAAGCTTCGATGAGGTGAGCGAGGCGGTTTTGAATGTCGCGCGCTTCGATGTGTTTCAGTTGGGCGATGCCATGTTGCAGGGCGATGCCGCCCGCGCCGCACGCATTCTCGACGGCTTGCGGGGCGAAGGGCAGAAGCCGATTCCGGTCTTGGGCGTTTTGGCATGGCTTACCCGCAGCCTGAATAAGGCGAAGTTAGCGCTTGCTCGCGGAGCCGATATGGCGGGCGCGCTGCGTGAAGGTGGTTTCTGGGGCGATCGTCAAAATCTGGCGCGGCGTGCTTTGCCGCGGCTTTCCACGGCGACCCTGGCCAGCGCGCAACGTCAGGCGGCAGAAATTGATAGAATGAGCAAAGGACTAAAACCAGGCGATGTGTGGGATGAATTGCTGTCGCTGGTATTGTTGATTGCTAAACCGGAACTGCGGGTTCACGCCTAGTTCCAAAATCAAGAAGTGAGATATGGACGTTAAACAATACATGCAAACCGTGGGCAGCCAAGCCCGCGCCGCCTCGCGCAGCATTGCACGCGCCGACACCAATGCTAAAAACAAGGCCTTGTTGGCCATGGCCGACGC
>JAHECG010000163.1 GCA_024641855.1 Betaproteobacteria bacterium
ATTGAGTGGGAGTAGCCTTAAGTCCCACCAGCAAGAGAGTTGTCCCAAAAAAAGGGAATATCTGATGGCGAATGACGTATCGAGCGGAGAATTGTCCTTACCTGAGTCCGTGGTGTCGCGTCGAATCGCGACGGCGCGCTTATTGCTGAGCCTGATTCAGGGAGCGGCGTTATACGGTTTTTACAACGCATTCGAGCACAAGACTTGGCCCGCGACAGAGGGTCTGCTGTACGCACCCCTGGTGTTGATGGCTTTGTTTGTTCCCCTCCTACTCATCACTGCTCTGGGCCACGTGAAACTGAAGCGCTTGGCGCTGTGGGCGCTAATCGCGACCGCGATCATCGCAGCGGTCGGCTATTACGACATCTGGCGCACGTCGCCCGACCACATTGGGCGCTTCGGCTATGACGCCTTGCGCCACGGCAAGCTGCCCAGGTTCTTCGTTGTTTTTTTCACTGCTGCCGGTTTGTATGTGGCGCATTCGCTGATCCTCGCGGGAAGCGGCGACCAGCGTTGGCTCGCACGCTACACGAGCTACTTTGAAACGGCGTGGAAGTTTGCCGTCCAACTTAAATTCGCTACCTTGTTCGTGGGGGCGCTGTGGCTGGTGTTATGGCTCGGCGCTGCCTTGTTCATGTTGCTCAAGTTGGACTTTCTCCAAGAACTGCTGATGCGATCCTGGTTCTCCGTTCCCGTCACCGCATTTGCCTTCGCTACGGCACTGCATCTGACGGATGTGCGGCCGGGCATCGTGCGTGGCATCCGCACTCTGCTGCTGGTTCTCCTGTCCTGGCTGCTGCCGCTGGCCACGCTGATCGTGTTTGGCTTTATGGCCAGTCTGCCCTGGACCGGTCTTGCGCCGCTGTGGGCAACGCGTCACGCCACGGCTGTCTTACTCGGTGCCGCAGCTGTGTTGGTCGTGCTGATTAACGCGGCGTTCCAGAACGGCGAGATCGGGCCGCAGTTGTCGCGGATTCTGCGCTGGAGTGGGCGGGTAGCCGCGGTGTTGCTGGCGCCCATGGTGTTGATCGGCATCTATTCGCTGGGGCTGCGCGTCGGCGATTATGGTTGGACGGGTGATCGCGTCATCGCTGCGGCCTGCCTGCTGGTGGCAAGTTGCTACGCGGTCGGCTATGCCTGGGCGGCATTCAGCCACGGCCCTTGGCTGCGGCGGGTGGCCCCGACCAATGTGGCGACCGCATTCCTGATCCTCGCCGTGTTGGTGGCACTGTTCTCCCCGCTTGCCGACCCGGCGCGCTTATCCGTGGTGAACCAGATGGATCGGCTCATCTCCGGCAAGATCGCGGCTGCGAAATTCGACTTCGACTACCTGCGCTTTGAGGGCGAGCGCTACGGCTGGAATACACTGCAAACATTGAAGGTCTACACGCAAGGTGCAGATGCGAAAGTAATCCGCGAGCAGAGCACGGCGGCGCTGGCAAAGCGCAACCAATGGGAAGGAGCGCCTGCCATCGCAACGCCAGTCGACATGGCTGGGAGTATTAGCGTCTGGCCCAAGGGCAAAACATTGCCGAAGTCCCTGCTCAACCAAAACTTTGGACAGCGTAACCAAAGCTGGATGCTGCCAGAATGCCTGCTGTACGCGAACCGGAAGTGCGATGCTTATCTGATCGACTTAACCGGCGACGGAAAACAGGAAGTTCTGTTCCTCGGCCGTGATGGGCGTAACGCGGTCATGATGGAAAGCGCGACCGATGTGTGGGAGGTTGTCGGTAGCCTGCAAGGTTTCTCAGCTCGCTGCGGCGAGGAAACACGCAAGCGGCTGGTTGCGGGCGACATCCACTTGATCCCGCCGCTGATCCAGGATTTGCAAGTGGCGGGACGGCGAGTCCATATTATCTCCGGCAGGGAAGCATTGGGTGACAACAACTGCCTACCGTGATTGGTCGCTCGAACAGGGTACAGAAAAATCAACGTGGTAATGCTCGTCATGGCGCACCCACGCTTTGCTTTGCATGAAAAAGACATTGCTCTGGAGATACGCGCCATGTTTGGTGGCGAATAGTCTTGGCAAGTAGGGTGGGTCGAAAATGACGCGGGAAATCGGGGAGCCCGCTTTTTTGGTGGCGATACTGAGTTGGTATAGGTGCTCGCCCAGCGCTTCAAAGTCTATGGAATAAGATTGGTATTGGCCATTTGCGTCGAACTCGATTGCGTAGCCGAATTTGTTTAAGGGATTAGTTGGTAACGCAACAGACCGCCCCTTCACATCTGTTACGGGGACGAAAAAATCAACTGAAAGACCATTCTGATGCGTGCGGTGCGGTTTGAATTTGCCGCCTGATTGCCAACCGGTTTCTCCGTATACATAAATCTTATCTGGCGCGATTTTGACTAAGGCGCTGTAAGACGCAAGCATTGCGTCACGAACGCGGCTGTGAACGTATGTTCGCCCTAAAGTAACACCAAGGCTACTATAGGTGACGTAATTAATGCCGTGATCGGGAAGTTGCGCGGCACCCGCAATGCGCCCCTTGCGGGGCGTGCCAAAACAGATGCTGTCAGCACAAGCTGCTGGACCGGGCAACACTAAAATCAAAACAACAAGCAGTTCACACAAGCGCGAAATATTCATTGCGCTATGCCCTATTTTGATCGTGTTTGCGAGATCAAAACGGCAGCGCCAACTCCGGTGCGGCTTCATGCATCACGCGCCGGAAATCATCCTGGATTCGCTTTAGCGCTTGCTCGGTATCCGCTTCGAAGCGCAGCACGATCACTGGCGTAGTGTTGGAGGGGCGCGCTAGGCC
>JAHECG010000094.1 GCA_024641855.1 Betaproteobacteria bacterium
ACGGCGAGCGGTAAAAAGCGTGATGTCAAGACTTGACCCTTCTTACTCGGCAGTGGGTCGATTACCTCGCTAACCCGCCCTCCTCACACCACCCGGCATGCGGGTCCGCGCAGGGCGATCCATCCACAAAAAAAGGGTCACCCATTAGCCCCTTTTTTATTCTTTTTCATTGGGTGCCTCAGTAGTGGAAGCGCAACTGGGCGATTTGGAGTGCATCACTCTCGACGCGATACACCATGCGATGCTCATCCGTTATACGACGTGACCAAAATCCTGAGAGCGCGTGCTTCAGCGGCTCTGGCTTGCCCACCCCGGCGAATGGCTCGCGTTGCGTTTCACGAATCAGTTTGTGGATCCGCTCCACCATGCGCTTGTCCTGCTTCTGCCAATAGAGGTAGTCTTCCCATGCCGCATCAGCGAAAATCAACTTCACTTGATCAGTTTCCGCTCAATGCCTTTGTCGACACTCAGTTGGGACGCCGCCGCAAGGAGACGCTTGGCGTTAGCGGGCGTGCGCAGAAGGTAGGCAGTTTCCTCCAGCGCCTTATAGTCTTCGAGCGAGATCATCACAACGGACTGTTCTCCGTTGCGAGTAATGATCAGGGCTTCATGGTCATCGCAAACGCGATCCATGGTGCTGGCGAGGTTTGCCCGAACTGCGGTGTAGGTGATTGCATCCATAGCGAGACTCCTTATGTGTACGTGATACTGTACATCTCTAACAAGCGCTTGTCTAGGGTGAATTCGCCGGCCCAGTGCGCCACGCTTGCGCCGGGATCGTAGCGATCCTGCCTGCGGCGTTGATTTCGCTTAGACCCGACACCGCGATTTGGGTCAGCCTCAAGCCCCTGTATAATGCGCATAAATTTTTCGAGGATTCGCCATGCCCCTGATCAAACCTTTTGCCGGCCTGCGTCCGGTGCCCGCTCAAGCCGCTAACGTTGTGGCGCCACCTTACGATGTGCTCAACAGCGATGAAGCGCGTGATCGTGCCAAGGGCAAGCCTTGGAGTTTTCTGCATATTTCCAAGGCGGAAATCGATTTACCGGCAGATACCGATCCCTACGACCCAGCGGTGTATGCAAAATCCGCTGAGAATATGCAGGCCATGATCAAAAGCGGCATTCTCATGCGCGATGCGGCTCCGCAATATTATGTCTATCGTCTGACCATGGGCAGCCATGTTCAAACCGGCTTGGTGTGCGTGGCGTCGGTAAAGGACTACAACACCAACCGCATTCGCAAGCATGAGTTCACCCGACCCACCAAGGAAGACGACCGCGTGCGCCAGATCGAAGCTTTGAACGCGCAAACTGGGCCGGTATTGCTGGCTTATCAATCACAACCCGACCTGGATGCGCTGTTGCAGCAGGTGGCCAGTGGTACGCCGGAATATGACCTGAAGGCGGATGACGGTATCGGCCATGCTTTCTGGGTGGTGAGCGATCCGGCCATCATCGATAAACTCAGCCGTGGCTTCGACGCCATGCCGGCGATTTACATTGCGGATGGCCACCATCGCTCCGCCGCAGGCTCGCGCGTGGCCGCCAAAAAAGGTGGCGACGAGAACGCCATGAGCCAATATTTTCTATCGGTGATTTTCCCGCACAATCAGATGATGATTCTGGACTACAACCGCGTGATCAAGGATTTACACGGCTTGAGCAAAGACGATTTTCTCAAGCGCATTGCTGAGAAATTCGATTGCGTTAAAGTCGAGAAGCAATGCAAACCTAGCACGCCGGGCGAGTTCGGCATGTATCTCGATGGCGCTTGGTACAAACTCAATATCCACGCAAGCCTGATTCCTGTCGACCCGGTGAAGCGCCTGGATGTGAGTTTGCTGGCGGACAATTTACTGCAACCCCTCCTCGGCATCGACGACCCACGCACCGATACTCGCATCGATTTTGTAGGCGGCATGCGCGGCTTAGGGGAACTGGAAAAGCGTGTCAATTCCGGTGAGATGGCCGTGGCGTTTGCCCTATTCCCCACCAGCATGGAAGATTTGATGGCCGTGGCCGACAGTAATCAAGTGATGCCACCCAAGTCCACTTGGTTTGAGCCCAAGCTGGCAGATGGCCTGGTCTCACACGTGTTGGATTAAGCGGTCAACTGTAAGCTTCATCAGGCAGCTTGAAGATGCGCGCGCTTCCCGCCATTCTCCTCATCATCGGCACCACCTGCGTAATCTTCTCCTATTGGGGTCTGAACACGACTGCAGGCCATAATGCCTACGACGAGATGGCTGGGATCATTCCTCTGGCGGCTGCGCCGGTTGGGCTGGTTTTCATCGCCTTAGCGGGCGGCGTGTGGTGGCTTCAACGTCGTCGCCATTGAAGCGTACGCATAGCGCTCTTATGCGCGACCAACTGGCCTTAAAAGTGCGGGCCTTCCCGGAATTGCACTTGAATCTCTTCGACCTCGGCGCGATGCTTGACCATGGCTTGCACGCATTCTGCGTCGAGTTTTTCACCTGCCAGGCGTTCGAGCATGGCAAAGGCATCGTCGTTGGTCCAAGCGTCTTTATACGGACGTCGGCTGGTTAAGGCATCGAATACATCGGCCACGGCAACGATGCGCGCTTCCAACGGAATCGACTCGCCTTTGAGTCCGGCAGGGTAACCGCCACCGTCGATTTGCTCGTGATGGTATTCAGCGATATTGCGCAAGATGTCGATTTGTTGAATCGCATCCAGACCGAAATTTTTCAGCAGCTCGTCGATGATCTCGCGCCCTTTGGCTGCGTGACTGTTCATGACTTTACGTTCTACCGAGTCCAAGCTGCCGCGTTTCAACAACACATCGTCTGGAATGCCGATTTTGCCGATATCGTGCAAAGGCGAAAACATGAAAATGCGCTCGATATACTCATCATCGAGCTGATGCGTTGCGGCAAGATCTTTGGCGATCAGCCGCGCATAGCGTGACATGCGATCGAGATGGCTGCCAGTTTCTGGATCGCGCATGTGCGTCAGGTGTGAAGCCGTACTCACCGCAGCGATGAGGGTACGCATGGAGGAGATTTCATTCACCACCATCAGTGAAATCAGATGGCCGAATACATCCAACTGCTCCAACGCATAATCCGTGAACACATCCGCCTCGGTAGCATTGAAGAAAATGAAACCGAAAAATACACCATTACTGAACATCGGCATGGTGTAACTCGCTGCATATCCCTGACGGCCAATCCGCTGCGTATGCTCATGCTCACCTTTTTCAAACGTGAGCATATTATTAATCACGCGTGGCCGACCCTGTTTGATAATCGCTTCCAAAGACGGCGCTTCGGACAGTGGGGACTGATAATTGGGCAAGGGATTATCTTCCCCACTGCTATGCAAATAAGTCTTGAGCAATGTCGTCTTTGGATCGTACACCGCGACGGCAATGCGTTTGACGAACGGCATATGCACCTGCAATGCCTGATGCGTTTTAATCAACTTATCGCGTAACGGAATATTTCGGTTGAGCGATTCGAGGCTGTCTTGATCGTGGGACATGGCGCGGCAGACCGTATGGAGATGATCGACAAACATAGCACAGTTTCGGTACGAGCGCGGTTGCCGATATTGCACAACAAGATAAAATATTAGCTAGGCAATCAATCTAGCTAAAACCGTACGGGATGTTGCGAGCAACCCGCCTTCGAAAGGAGACGCGTATGAGAGACGATTTGGAGAAGTTACAGGTCGCGTTGCAGAATTTGAAAGACGCGACAACACTTAAAAAAGGGGCTGCGGCAGAAACTGCGCTATTGGCAACCGTAGATCTGATGGAAAAAATGGTGGAAGAGATCGAAAAGCTTCGTCAGGATAAAGAGCGCGCAGAGCAGTAACCCACGCAACTGCACGACGCATGCACAATGCGTGGTTTCAAACACGCACCGCGCACACCGCTGACCGATCAACCCGTATTACGCATCCCCGCCGCAATCGCATTGATCGAGCGTAATAGCGGTTCCAACCAGGGGCTTTCTTCGCGTTCGTCATCGCGCAACTTGCGCAGCATCACCACTTGAATGTGGTTGAGCATATCCAAATAGGGCTTGCGATGATTGAGCGATACCAGCAACGCCGGGCTGTCTTCCAATAAACCGGTGTCCCCAGAGACGTCCAACAACTGCCGCAGGGAACGCTCATACTCTTCGAGAATCACACGATAGACATGACGGCCGACTTCCGGATCGACGCACAGTGCCGCGTATTGCTCGACGATATAGAAATCTGCTTTGGCCAACGCCATTTGCGCATTACTGAGCAAGGCGCGGAAGAATGGCCATTCGCGATACATTTTCTGCAACTTCGCCAAATGCGCGGGATCGTTATTGCGCCAGGCTTCGAGTGCGGAACCGATGCCATACCACGCCGGCAAGGCATGGCGCGATTGCGCCCAAGCGAATACCCAGGAAATTGCGCGCACCGAGCCTTTGGAACGGTCGCCCTTTTTGCGATGCGAGGGTCGCGAGCCAATGTTGAGCAAACCGATTTCACGTACCGGTGTGGCTTCATAAAAGTAATCGAGAAAATTCGGCGTGTGTTCGGTCAGGTTGCGGTAAGCGCGTTCGCCCGCTTGCGCGACCTCGTCCATGATGCCGAGATAATCATTGCGGTCTTCCGGCACAGAACGAATCAGGTGCGTGCTGGCCTTGATAATACCGGTGAGGCTCAAGGTCAACTCATACACCGCGGTTTCCATATTGTTGTACTTGTAGAACAATACTTCGCCCTGCTCGGTGAGCTTGAGCGTGCCACGCACGGTTTTGTTCGGCTGCGCCAACACGGCTTCATGCGTAGGCCCGCCACCGCGACCCAGCGTACCGCCACGACCATGGAACAAGCGACAGCGCACGCCTTGCGCGTCCGACAACGCGATGATTTTTTTCTGTGCTTCGTACAAAGACCAAGCGGAGGCCAAAATACCGCCATCCTTGCAACTATCGGAGTAGCCCAGCATCACTTCTTGTTCGCCGCCGGATGCGCCCAATAATTGCCGATACACTGGCAACTCATACAATTGACGTAAGACTTGCTCAACGTGCGACAGATCTTCGATGGTTTCAAATAACGGGCTGATGCCAATGTGGCAATGCATGATTTTTCCGGGGCGCCCGACCAAGCCGGAATGCGCGGCCAACAGCAACACTTCCAGCACATGGCTCGCACTATGCGTCATCGAAATGACATACTTGCCGAAACAGGATGCACCTAACTCACCTCGCATATGCGCGATGACGTTGAATACACGAAACACTTCTTGGGTCGCCTCCGACAGCGTATCCGGCAGTGTCGGCAAATGCTCAGGCTCGGCCAGCAGTCGTGACAACAATGCTAGACGCTGTTCTTCGTCCAAGCCGTCATAGTCTTCATCCAACTCGGCGCTGAGCCATTCGCTCACGGCACGGGTATGCACCGTCGATTCCTGACGCACATCGAGTTGCATCAAATGGAAGCCGAATGTTTCGACCAGCCGAATCAAATCGGTCACGTCACCGGCGGCGATTTCGGCATCGCCATGCCCCACCAAAGAGTCGTGGATCAAATACAAATCATGCAATAGCGCATCGGCGTTGAGATAACCAATATCGTCGGAACCGGGATCGGTGCCTTCGATCATGCTTTGCACCACCGCTAGATTGCGGCGTAGGCGATAACGCATGATTTCCAGCTTGCGCCGGTAAGGTTCTTGTTGGTAACGATTCGGCTGATCGCCGAAACGCAGGGCTGCGTATTGCGCATCCTGCTCCAAACTCGCGGTGAAGGCGGACGAAGGTTGGCACATGCGCAAAGAAAACGACAGCAAGCCGCTCAATGACTCGACGCGGCGTAGATATTCTTCCAACGCGGTGCGCGCTTGCATACGCCAAGCCAGCGCGGTGACATCGGATGTGACCAAGGGATGGCCATCGCGATCACCACCGATCCAGGAACCGAAGCGATATAAGTTGGACACGCGCACCTGGGCCGCAGCCGACTCGCCATACACATCGCGCACGGCGCGCGTGAGATTACGGTAAGACTGCGCGACCGCTTCAAACAAAGACAAGGGGAAATAAGACAGTCCGGCACGAATCTCATCGCGCACATCCGGCTTGGAGGCACGGACTTCATCGGTCTTCCACAAAATTTGAATTTGATTCGCCAGGTGCTGCATCGCATCTTCACGTGTCGCACCGCGCAAACGGCTCTCGTAAAGCGTGCCCATGCTAACGAAAATATTGCGCAACGCGCCTTTGATAGTACGACGCTTGGCTTCGGAAGGATGCGCCGTCAATACCGGCAAGAAGCATAGTTGGCTGATCAAGCCTTGTACTTCCTCAAACGCAATGCCGCGCTCCTTCATGTTCAGCAAGGTGTCGTGGAACGAACTCGCCCACATGTGCGCGTTCGTACTAATGGCCTGACTGCGCTCATGCAGCGCAATCGACTCTTCGACAATATTGAGCAGGCTAAAGTAAATATTCACCGCGCGCACAATTTGACTCAGCGCATCCGGTTGCAGACGATCAATCAGCGCCATCAACGATTTTCGCTGCGTGACTTTTTCACGCTTGCGCAGACGCGTGAAACCAACGCGCAGCTCACCCAAGGCGTCAAAAACCGCAGGATCAAGCTGGTGCTTGAGGATCTTGGAAAGTAACGCAGTCAGCAGCCGCTCTCGGCGGGAGAACTGACGCTCTCGGGAAGTCATATCCATAATTCGGGCCGTAAAAAATCAAAAAGGTAGGATGCTGCAACGAAGCGGGATTTATTGCAGCCCTTGAATTTCAGGGCATTGACTGGCAGCAGCGCGGCCACCAAACCTTCGCAATTATAGCCGATTCCTGTGCTTTAGCGGCCCCAGATGCGCTTTAAAATTATGCCGTCGCCAGCGAAAAAGCGGGGTGTGGCGTGCTCTTGGCCGACAAATCGATCTCCACCGGCTTCACCCGCCAGATCTCTTCACAATATTCGCGTATCGTACGGTCCGATGAAAATAGTCCGCTGCGTGCGGTATTCAAGATCGACATGCGCGACCAACGCTCCTGATCGCAATAGGCCAGACCCACCTGGTCCTGGCAATCGACGTAAGACTGATAATCGGCCAACAAGAAATACGGATCACGACGCAACAATTCATCAACGATAGGCCGGAACAATTCCCGATCACCGCGCGAAAAATAACCTTCGCTGATGAGATCGATCACGGCTCGCAATTCATGATTCGCTTCGTAAATTTCCTTGGGCTGGTAGCCCGCCGCGCGCCAAGCTTCGACTTCTTCGGTCTTTAACCCGAACAAGAAAAAGTTTTCCGCACCGACGGCATCACGAATTTCCACATTCGCGCCATCCAAGGTACCGATGGTCAGCGCACCATTCATGCAAAACTTCATATTGCCGGTGCCAGAAGCCTCTTTTCCAGCCGTGGAGATTTGTTCCGACAATTCGGCTGCGGGATAAATATGCTGGCCATTGCCGACATTGAAGTTGGGGAAAAATACGACTTTAATCCGTCCATCGACCACCGGATCTTGGTTCACCACTTCACCCACGGCGTTGATCAATTTGATGATCAGCTTCGCCATGCGATAGCCCGGTGCCGCCTTGCCGCCGAAGATGAAAGTGCGTGGCGTTATTTCAATATTCGGGTTGGATTTGATCCGGTGATACAAACCAATGATGTGGAGCACGTTCAAGTGCTGGCGCTTGTATTCGTGGATACGCTTTACCTGCACGTCAAAGATCGAGGAAGGATCCACGGTGACGCCGGTGCGGCGGCGTAAAAAGGACGCGAAATCTTCTTTGGTAGCGCGCTTGATGAAGCGCCACTGTGCGCGAAATGCGGCGTCCTCGGCGTGAATTTCCAAGGATTGCAGTTGGTCGAGGTTTTTGATCCAGCCTTCGCCAATCGTCTCAGACAGTAAGCGCGTGAGACGTGGATTACTCAACGCCATCCAGCGCCGGGGCGTCACGCCATTGGTTTTATTGCTGAAGCGCTCCGGGGCCAGCTCATGAAAATCAGCCAGCACATCTTGCTTGAGCAAAGTCGTGTGCAGAGCGGCGACGCCATTGATGGCATGACTGCCGACGCAAGCTAAATGCGCCATGCGCACATAGCGTTCGCCACTTTCATTGATCAGCGATAAGCGGCTTAACTTTTCGCTGTCGCCCAAAAAGCGGATGCGCATTTCATCCATGAATTGCGCGTTGATCTCGTAAATAATTTCGAGATGGCGCGGCAACACTTGCGCAAATAATGCAATCGACCATTGTTCCAACGCTTCCGGCAACAAGGTGTGATTGGTATAGCTAAACGTTTTGCGCGTAATCGCCCAAGCCTTCTGCCATGGCACTTGCTGAATATCGACCAACAAACGCATCAGCTCGGCAATCGCGATAGCCGGATGCGTATCGTTGAGCTGCACTGCGAATTTTTCGTGAAAACGCTCCAACGGGATGTTTTGCACGCGCATGATGCGCAGCATGTCTTGCAGCGAACAGGAGACAAAAAAGTATTGCTGCTCCAGACGCAACGCCTTGCCTTGAATTTGTTCGTCGTTGGGGTAAAGAATTTTGGTGATGTTTTCCGAAACCACTTTTTGCTGCACCGCGCCATAGTAGTCGCCGCGATTGAAGGTACCGAGATCAAACGCCTCAGGGGCTTCGGCACACCATAAACGCAGAGTGTTGGCGGTATTGTTGCGATAGCCGAGAATCGGCGTGTCATAGGGCATGCCGACAACAGTACGACCCGCCACCCAGCGCACTTGGGTGCGGCCATTCAAATCGGTGAAATGTTCGGTATGCCCGCCCAAGCGCACTTCCACCGCCCACTCCGGGCGCACCAACTCCCAGGGGTTACCGAAGCGCAGCCACTTGTCGGTGCGCTCGACTTGCCAGCCATCGACAATGTCCTGTGCAAAAATACCGTACTCGTAACGGATGCCATAGCCGATGGTCGGAATTTCCAAGGTGGCCAGCGATTCCAAAAAGCACGCAGCCAGTCGGCCCAAGCCGCCATTACCCAGGCCGGGCTCTTCTTCCTGGCCTAATAATTCTTCGTAGCTCAACCCCAGTTCGCGAATCGCTTGGCGCACTAAATCGTCGATACCAAGATTGAGTAAATTGTTGCCCAGATGCGGGCCGAGCAAAAACTCGGCGGAGAAATAAGCCACCGTGCGCGAGGCGTTGCGGGTATAAGTTTCGGCGGTGCTAATCCAGCGCTGCAACATGCGGTCGCGCACCGTATAGGCCAAGGCCAAGTAATAATCCTGCTTGGTGGCCAGGGTCGGAAATTTACCCTGCAAATAAAATAAATTATCCAAAAACGAACGCTTCAACGCTTCTTTGCTTAAGCCTGTGCGTTGGTCGTCTTGCGGATCGCGTGGGGAGGGATGTGCGAGCATATTCATGATTCACCGATCTGCTTTATATATTTATGTCTTAGCTATGCAATATCGGTGCCTGGGCGACCAAATGCTGCAAAAATTTATACGCCATCTGCCCAAAAAACCATTACACCCTTCCGAAATCACGGCGCACATAAGGTTTTCAAATAGTTACCGGATATCGCTGAAACCAATTCGGAATAAAGCCCAGGTCGGCGCGCACCAAAATGCGCCGTGTCATGCACCTAAATTAGACATTTACGAGGAAATTACACCAAAAAGGAGCAGCCATTTGGCGCATACAAAGGGGTTGCCTACAGGGCTTGCATTATACCTTGCGGCGCGTAAATCGCTCGCGTTGAGATACGTTGCAACTTCAATTATGCATTTTGAATTAGAATTAAAAGTTCTGGCATTTCCAGCCTTAAGAGGCTTGCTTTAAAACTTAAAAACCCAAGGGGGTCATGTGTCCAACGATCAATTTTCCGCAACGAGGGCACCCATGCGCAAGGCACAAGAAAAACATTTCTATACCCACGATGGAAGCCAATTGTTTTATCGCCACTGGCCGCGCGTTTCAGAGGGCACAAGCGAACGCGCACTGGTGTTGTTTCATCGCGGCCACGAGCATTCCGGGCGCTTGCAGCATGTTGTGGACGAACTCGGTTATGACGATTGCGCTTTCTTCGCTTGGGATGCGCGTGGCCATGGTCACTCGCCCGGCGCGCGCGGCGATAGCCCGAGCTTTGCCGCCTCGGTCAAAGACGTCGACTATTTCATTCGCCATATCAACAACGAGTA
>JAHECG010000164.1 GCA_024641855.1 Betaproteobacteria bacterium
GCACCCTGAATATCGATCCACATAACGGCCCACACGGCCATCGTCCTGTTTATTTCTTCGGGCGCCAGATCGATGATGCTAAAGTATGGACTTCGGCGGTATTCATCGAGTTTGAATAAGTACTTTTGAAATTTAGGATGCTATGGCTTGGTTAAAGTGGCCGTCTGAACTCGCTACCGGATTGAATAGTTCGGTAGCATTTTACGAACAAATAGAAAGCTTGCGGCTGGATTTGCATGGAGACCCCACTAAAGCCAAATTAGTGGTGTGTTCCGATGGCAATCACCATATGGCGCTAGCGCAAACCCTGCAAGCATTCGCACGTGAAAATCCGGCGGTCGAGGAAATCTTTTACACCACGACGCCACCGCGCATCGCTTTGCAAATCATGCAAAGTGGCGGCTTGCAAATCGGTAATTTTCGGCTCTCGGCTAAGCCGCATGTTTTTATCAGCCCACCGCAAGTACTGGACAAACTGGCTGCGGCAGGGGAGTTATCCAAAAACGAACCATTCATGCGCAGTCGCGGTGTCGTGTTGCTGGTGCCTAAAGAGAATCCGAAGCGCATCACCAATATTTCGGATTTGATGCGCGATGATGTGCGATTGTTTTTGTCTAATCCAGTCACGGAGTCGATCAGCTATCAGATTTACACGGACTGCTTACGTCGTCTCGCTAACGTGCGTGGTATTACCTTGGATTTCTTGTCGCATCCGTTGGGGCAACCGAATCCCAAAAAGCTGATTTATGGTGAATCGATTCATCACCGTGAAGCGCCGCAGATGGTGGCTGATGGACGCGCAGATGCAGCGCTGGTGTTCTACCACTTGGGTTTACGCTATCAGCGCATCTTCCCAGATATTTTCGATTTTGTGTGGCCGGAGGGCTCGCTCGGCAATCAGAGTTGTGATGTTAATAATTTCAACTGCGGCTTAATGGGCGATGGTGGCGCGTGGGGCGGAAAGTTGTATCAGTTCCTATTCAGTGACGCGGTGACCGAAATTTATCGCGAGCACGGATTAATGCGACCGATATAGCGATAAAACCCGATTCGATTAAATTCGAATTTAATATTGTAATTAGCGCACAAGCTATGCCTTTCGTTAGCGCTCATTCTTTCTTTGCATGAACCACACACCGTATCAGGATATGCTAATCAGCTAGTATGTTGTTTTCTTGTGCATCTTTTGCGATGTTGCTCATCTGTCACCCCTAAAGTTCTATCTCATGCATCCGTTAGCTCTTCACGCAGTCAGTTTTGGCTTATCTAGGCCATAGGCGCGCCGAGAGACGTCTTTCATAATTTAGTTGAATAAAATTAATAAGGGGAATTGCATGAAATCAACAAGATATATGCAGCAAGTGGTTAACAAATGCCTTATCGTTTTACTCGGGAGTTCAATCTTATTTTCTGGGATGGGTCACGCTGATCCTATTCCATCCGATGTACAGGCGAAAGTTGAAAAATATAAACATAAATTGGTGGAGTGGGCAGCCAACCCAGTGATTATCGCAGCAATCAAGGAAGCCAACGCCAAAGGTGCCGGCGGCATGAATAATGCCACTTGGAATGATTTGGCGGACGGCGATCCAAAAGTCAAAGCCCTGCAAAGCAGTGCAGCCGGAAAATTGCTAACGAAGTGGGAAGAGGATAAAGGAATCAACAAACTCTACATTCGCGATGAGAAGGCCAATTTGGTTGCCGGTAGTAACAAAGCGTTGTTATTCAATAACGCAAGTCGCCCACAATTTAGTAATGCAATTAAGGGCGAAGCTTGGGTTGGGAAAGAGATGAAACCGGATCCAACTACGCAAATCATGAGTGTGCAGCTTTCTGTGCCTATTTTGGATGGTGGTAAAACGATTGGCGTAATGAATTCCAGCGTCAGTTCAAAGTAACGAGATAGTGTTGGCCTGAAGCGAGATTGTGGTCTGGCTTCAGGTTGCTTGGGTTTAAAACAAAAACATAACAATTCGTTTCAGCGGAGAATAAAAATGGGAGCGCTAGCCAATATTAAAGTAGGGACTCGATTGACGCTGAGTTCCGGTTTGCTGTTGTTATTGATGATCGTCCTAACGTTCACCGGTATTAATCGGATGGCGTTGTTACAAAAAAACCTAGATGAGATTACGGAGAAAAATTTTGGCGAAATCGATTTCGCGAATACCATGCGCGATGCGGTCCGCTATCAATCAGTAGCTTTACGTGATGTAGTGATGCAAGAGGATTTCGCCTTCAAGAAAAATGAGTTGAAACTCATAAAGGCGGCGCGCAAAAATTATTTAGAAGCATCGGAATCTTTGGGAAAGATTCTGGATGATGCGCAAGGAAAAACTTTTCTGGCTCAGTTAAAACCGCTAGAGATTGAAACAAACCAAATTACGCAAGAGATTATCAATCTATCGCTGAGCGAACAAAATGCCGAAGCGGGAAAAATGACCCGCGAAAAGTTGCGGCCCAAACAACTTGAATTGATTGCGCAATTGGAAGGAATGTTTGTGGCTGTCAAAAAAGCCACGCATGAACAGCACGTTGCGGCTACAACAGTTTACCAAAATGCCAAAATATTTATGTTGCTCTTGGCGGTTATTTCCATTGTGTTGGGCGTGGTTATTTCAGTTGCGATTGGACGGAGCATTGTAAATCCACTGCAACAAGCGGTGGATGTGGCGAAACATATCGCACAAGGTGATTTGACTAGCCAAATTCAAGTTACCGGCAGCGATG
>JAHECG010000015.1 GCA_024641855.1 Betaproteobacteria bacterium
GATGGCCTGATGAATTACGGCGCCAGCGCCTTCCCTAAGCTGGCTGCCGGGCAACGCCTGTATGCCATCAACTCCGCATTAAAAGCCGATACCAGCCGACTCTCCGCACTGGCGCAAGCCAATGGTGGGCGCTTGATTCAAGTCGTGCCGCAAACCCCAGGCAGCGCGGCCAACGCCTTATTGACTGAAGGCGCGCACATCACCAACCTGAGTGCAATCGGCGCTACGGATTTGCAAATCTCCGTGGATGATGCACAGCAAAACATCATCCGTATTGCCGGACGCCTGGTCAGCCCCAGCGCACAGCTGCGTTTAAGCTTGCAGCAAAACGGCAAAACGCAAAACCTCACCCTGCCCATTACCAGCAACGCCGCAACGCATCCACTCGCCGCTTACCTATGGGCCAGCTATCGCCTACACGCCCTGGAAGCCAACTACGAACTACAGCGTGCAGAAATCGGCCGCATCGGCCAACGTTTCTCCATCCCCACCCGCGAAACTTCGCTCATCGTATTGGATCGGCTGGAAGATTACGTGCGTTATGACATAACGCCTCCGCCCTCATATCAAGCATCGTTCGAGAAACTCAAGTCCGAACGTGGAATCGCTGTACGTCAAAAGCGAACGCAACACCTGGAGCGCATCATGCGCGAGTTCCAAGAAAAGATTTTGTGGTGGGAGAAAACTTATCCTAAAGGAGCCACACCGCAAATTCACATGGAAGCCAAGGCTGAACGACAGATTGCCGTGGGCGCCATGGAACGCGCAGAGCGCCAACGTGAGCAACGGCCTGCTCCAGCCATGGCCCAAGCTGCACCGATGCTTGATGCCGTGGCACCATCTGCAAAGCTTAAAAAAGCAGATGCCAGCACTCCCAGCATCGGCATCGCACTCAAAAAATGGACAGCCGATGCACCCTACATCGCGCGCATGCAAGCCGCCACCAGCGACACCCTCTATGCCATCTATCTGGATGAAAAACCCGGTTATACCAATAGCAGCGCCTTCTTCCTCGATGCCGCCGATATGTTGCTGGAAAAAAACCAGCGTGACCTCGCCTTGCGGGTACTGTCTAACCTGGCCGAGATGGAACTGGAAAATCGCCAAGTCTTACGCATCCTCGGCTACCGCTTGCTGCAAGCCGGCGCACCCGAATTAGCGATTCCAGTGTTCCTCAAGGTGCAACAACTCGCCGCCGAAGAACCGCAATCCTTCCGCGATTTAGGTTTGGCTTATGCACAAGCCAAGCAATATCAACAAGCCGTCAATCAACTCAATCAAGTGATGCTGCGCCCCTGGGATGATCGCTTTGCCGAAATCGAGCTGATCGCGCTGGCCGAGCTCAACGCCATCATCGCCAACGCACCGACCGCGCTCGACACCAGCCGCGTCGATCCACGCTTGCTGAAAAATATGCCGCTGGATCTGCGCGCCGTGCTCACCTGGGACGCCGACAACAGCGATATGGATTTATGGGTCACCGACCCGAATGGCGAGAAGTGTTATTACGGCCACCGCTTCACCTATCAAGGTGGGCGCATGTCGCGCGACTTCACCGGCGGCTATGGTCCAGAGGAATTTTCGTTGCGCTACGCCAAGCCCGGCAAATATAAAATCGAAGTCAATTTCTTCGGTAGCCGTCAGCAAGCCGTGGCCGGTGCAACCACGCTGCAAGTCAAACTCACCACCGGCTTCGGTACCGCGCAGGCCAAGGACCAAAGCGTGACATTGAGATTGAAAGATCGTTCGGAAACGGTGTTTGTGGGAGAGTTTGAGGTTAAGCCGTAAGCTTCAAATGGCTAAGGCTAGATACCTAGCCAATATTGCCGGCTAGAAGCCGGCGCTACAGACCGCCCGATATTGCAGCAGCGCAAAAAAATCGTCAGATCCTGTAGCGCCGACATCTTGCCGGCAACAGCCAAGCAATCACTTCACACAAAGCACTGAAACAATTGCCCCTCTAAACTCGGGGTACGCCAAAACAGGAAGCAGAACAAACAAAAGCGCCAGCCATATCATTCCAAATATTCGCATATCATCTACGCGCCGAACAAATTCACGATCATCCCAATCACGGTACTCTCGATCAAAGATAAACCGGGTGAAAGCACCGTCTTCTGGGCGTCCACCTGCTTCTGTTCTGAAAGGAATCTCTGGTATCCGCTCTCTTACTTTGTGGTCTGCTGATTCTCGCATTTTCCTAATTGCTCTTGAACCTGGCACAGCCCTATAGGCTGAATACACAAACAAGGCTAAATAAATTAAGGCCAATAAAGTAAAAGGGAAGCAGCCAATAACCATATAAATACCCTTCCAAAACCTAAAATAAGTTGAGCATGCTATGGAAATTCACGCTGCACCACCGCTTGCGGACTCAACTCTACATCCACATCGATCACTTCCACGCCAATAGCCTCATCCTTAACCGCAACATCCCCCCCCAAAAATCCACCACTCTGATGCTCCCACAAGCGCGCATACAAGCCACCCGCTGCCAATAAGCTGCGATGGTCGCCATCCTCAACCACGCGCCCTTTGTCCAATACGATGAGCCGGTCCATGGCAGCGATGGTAGATAAGCGATGCGCAATCGCCACCACGGTTTTGCCTTGCATCAGGCGATACAAACTGGCTTGGATGGCGGCTTCCACTTCCGAATCGAGCGCACTGGTGGCTTCATCCAGCAGCAATATCGGCGCGTCTTTCAGCATCACACGGGCAATGGCGATACGTTGGCGCTGGCCACCTGAGAGTTTCACGCCGCGTTCGCCGACATGCGCATCGTAGGCTTTATGGCCCTTTGGATCGCTTAGCGTTTTGATGAAGTCATGTGCTTCGGCGCGTTTTGCCGCGGCGATCAATTCCTCCTCGCTAGCATCGGGGCGGCCGTACATAATATTTTCGCGCAGGGAACGAAGCAGCAATGAAGTGTCTTGCGTGACCATGCCGATCTGCGCACGCAAGCTATCTTGCGTAGCATGTGCGATGTCCTGGCCGTCGATCAGCAAGCGCCCCTGCTCCACGTCGTAGAAGCGCAGCAACAGATTGACGATGGTCGATTTACCCGCGCCGGAGCGGCCAACCAAACCAATCTTTTCTCCGGGGCGGATATGCAGCGATAAATCATCAATGACCTTGGTCTCACCACCATAAGCAAAGCTGACATGCTCGAATTGGATATCGCCACGCGTTACCGTTAGCGGCTGCGCATCCTCACGATCAGTCACCGCATGCGTACGGCACAGCGTATTGATACCGTCTTGCACCGTGCCCATGTGGTCGAATAAAGCAGCAAACTCCCACATCACCCAATGCGAAATACCGTTCAAACGCAGGGCCATGGCGGTTGCAGCGGCTACCGCGCCGATACCGACCGCGGCATTGATCCAAAGCCACAACGTGACGCCAGCCGTGCTCGCGATCAAACCCATGCTGAGCGTGTGATTCACCACCTCGAAGCCGCTCACCAAACGCGCTTGGGTAAAGGCACTGTGCATGAATTCCTGCATCGCGCTACGCACATAGCCGGACTCGCGCTGAGTGTGCGAAAACAGCTTCACTGTGGCGATATTGGTATAGGCGTCGGTGATACGGCCCACCATCAAGGAGCGCGCATCGGCCTGCGCTCTGGCGATTTTTCCCAAGCGCGGCACGAAATACACCAAGGCTAAAACATACAACGCCAGCCAACCCAAAAACGGCAGCAAAATCCAGCGATCGAAATGGCCGACCACCGCCACCATGGTGAAAAAGTAAATCACCACGAACACCAAAATATCGGCCACGATCAGCCACACCTCGCGCACTGCCAGCGAAGTCTGCATCACCTTCGTGGCGACACGTCCGGCGAATTCGTCCTGATAAAAATGCATGCTTTGCGCCAGCATCAAGCGATGGAAATTCCAGCGCAGCCGCATGGGGAAATTCTGCGCCAGGGTTTGATGCTTGATCATGGTTTGCAGCGCCACCACCAAAGGGCTGGCAAATAACACTACAACCAGCAGCAACAGCGTACTGCGCTGCTCAGTCCAAAGCTGCGTTGGCTGAACTTGCCCCAGCCAATCCACAATGCGCCCCAGTACGCTAAATAAAAATGCCTCGAATGCGCCGATCAACGCCGTGCACACGGTCATGACCAATATATAGCCGCGAGAGCCCTGAGTGCAGAACCACAGGAAGGCGTAAAAACCCTGAGGTGGGGTGACCGGCGGGGTCTCCGGATAAGGATTCAGCAGTTTTTCAAAATAGCGAAACACGCAAATACTCCAAACAGTGACGAAGCCACAAAATGCGATAATGCATATTAAATGCTATTGAACCGCCAAGACGCCAAGAGCGCCAAGGAACACAAAACTTTTAATTGTTATGTAGTGACTCAGTTATAGACGCCTATACAAACGCCATTCTCTTGTAGATTTTCTTGGCGACCTTGGCGTCTTGGCGGTTAAACCTATTTTTGAATAAGCATCAGCTTGCAGTCTATCACCCTAGAAAATCTTAGCCATGACCCTGACAGACAGTATTTCCGAACACATCAGCCAAGCCACCGGTGCCACCTTCAAAGCACGCAAGCAACGCAGCGTGGGGGGCGGCTGCATCAATCAAGCTTATGTGATCGACGATGGACAATCCGCCTACTTCGTTAAAACCAATCAGGCCGATAAACAAGACATGTTTAAAGCGGAAGCCGCCGGCTTAAACGCAATCCTCGCCAGCCAAAGCCTACGCGCACCGCGGCCCATTTGCTTTGGTGCGAGTGACGAGCATGCTTATCTGGTATTGGAATATTTGGACTTGCAGGAGGGTGATAGCCGCAGCGCGGAAGACTTGGGCCTACAACTGGCGCAAATGCATCGCCACACGGCAACTAGATTCGGCTGGGAAATCGACAACACCATCGGCTCTACGCCGCAAATCAATACTTGGGAATCGGACTGGGTACGCTTTTATGGGCAACACCGTCTGCATTACCAGATCAGTCTGGCGGAGGAAAATGGTCTCAACGTGAGAAGTCTCGGCGAGGAATTGATCGATATCCTGCCCGCCTTTTTTGACACCTATCATCCAGCACCCTCATTGCTACATGGCGATTTATGGGGTGGCAACTGGGGCGCCGATGCGCAAGGAAAAGCGGTAATTTTCGATCCGGCCACGTACTATGGCGACCGCGAATCCGACCTAGCCATGACTGAATTATTTGGGGGATTTCCGCCGCGCTTCTATTCGGCATATCGGGATGCCTACCCAATTGATGCCGGTGGCTATGCAGTTCGCAAGATTTTGTACCAGCTCTACCATGTGCTGAATCATTTCAATATGTTTGGCGGTTCATATGCCGGGCAAGCCGAAGGGATAATGCAGCGGTTGTTAGCTGAGGTGCGTTGATAAAGCAGATTATTCCTCCACTCCGCTAAATATGAATGTTTACACGCAATTTCATGTAATCAGAATTGCGTAACACGAATTAACAGCTTAATTTGAAACAATTTGCAAAATAATCCATCTAAAATCAATATAAATGTTATGACTTTATCTTGACTTTAAAGAATCATAAACCTTGATTTTCAGCACGTTATGAATAGAATGGAGCGCGATTTCTGATTCCATACTAAGAACAATAACGTGAATATGAACGGTACTCACAAAATGCTAACACTAGCGCAAACAATCGGCCTGCTGCAACGCTTCATGCCGCAACGCAACGCCGCAGAATGGTTAGAAAACGACCGGCGCTATAGCCCAACTTTGCCATTTATGCAGATCGACAATGAAATCGTCTATTTTGCAGAAGATGTCGCACGCTTCGTACAAAAGTTGGGCGCACAAACCGCGCTACGCCGCGCCGACCGCCGCGAAGAACATAACCGCCGCCTATACGACACAGATCGTCGTGACGACTACGATCGCCGCTACTTACGGCGCAAAGCCGCCGCTAATAATCTCGACCGACGTTTTGCTATTCGTCCGGACCGCCGCAGCGATCTCGACCGCCGCATACGTGGATGGGTTGATCGGCGTTGTGTTGATGATCGTAGAATTCCACGGCTTATCGAATCCAACGACCACAAATTTTAACGCAAACTTAACTGCCATCCGATCATCACGTTCCGCTGGTTGTAGCTGCCTGGTAACTCAAACCAAACAATTTAAGTCCATTGCGAAAAGCAATCCGCTCGGCCAGATCGGGAGGTAATTGCTGAAGCCAATCGCGGTAGCGATCAAAGGAGTACCGGAACTGATACCAATACTCCTTGGTATAAGTGCCACTGCCCAATAGAAACCGATCTGGATACTGTTGCATGACTTCACGCCACTCCGGGCTTAACGTCCCACCAGGCGCAACATCCCCGCGATGAGATATCTCGACCCACAGTTTTGGATAGCGCGCGAGCATATCGCCAATAGTTTTTGGCGAAGTGAACATTCCGCCATGCGCCCAGAGAATGCGCAAGTTGGGACCAAGCGCGAACAATTGATTAATCGCAAATTGATCGGCGCGAGCGTGCAAAACTAAATGCCGCTGTAAAGCGATCTCCACCATCCCCTGCACCACCGGCGTATTTACCTGACCATCGAAGAGAAAAAACTCACCGATGCCGCGATATGGCTTGGCGCCAATTTCTTTTCTAATGAATGGCAAGCTTTTAGGGTCTTTGAACCAGGTGTCGCGTTCATCGCTAGATTGATATGGCACCAACATGGGAATGACGTGATCTGGGTTTTCCTCATACAAAAGCCATGTACCCTCATTCGGAAGGCTACCGACCAACAGCCAGGGAACATTTTTGGCTTTTGCGGTATTCAGAATTGCCTTGACTGAGACACCATCCCAAGACTCTTCGTTGTAGTGCACTTGAGCGTCGAAGATGGGAGGCTCACTATTGGGTTTCCACAGAGCAACCATCAAAATCAATAGCGGCAGACTGAGAAACATAATGACGCGCCCAACCCAGGTGCGCCTGAAGAAGTTACCCATAATTTTGCCCCAAAGCTTAAAAATGGCTACAGTCTGCATGATGGATAGGAAATCCACATGGAATCGTGAAAGTATCGCCCCCCCTGGTTGTTGCGGTCAACAAAGGATTTGATGGCCAGCGCCACAGGTGGAATTTACCGAAATTTTGACGCCATGCTGACCGCTTATTGCGTCAACCATCTAGTCTGCCTACACCACGCTAACCCGGCTGTGCCCAGGCGATACAAACTTTATCGCAAATTCCTGTTTGTCACGGCGGCACGGAGTAATCGGGGTCATGTGACAATCACTTGCGGTAATATATGTCATTCTCGCAATTATCGAATGGGCTAGGCCCGAACTGAGCCAGTTATGATCATCCCTAACCGTAACGCTCCTTGTCCGTGCGGCAGTAGCAAAAAATATAAGCAATGCTGCCTCAGGCGTGATGAACTGCTAGCAGCCCAAAATAAAGCTGCCTTAGACTTAATTTCAAGAGATTTTCAGTCCGCACTGGAACACCACCAGTCCGGACGACTAGCTCAGGCAGAAGCCTTCTACCGGAAAATACTTCAGCTAGACCCGAGCCATACAGATGCCCTGCATCTGCTGGGACTCATTGCACATCAGACAGGAAAAAGTGACATTGCCGTAGAACTAATCGGCAAGGCAATCGGGATTCGTCCGTCCGAGCCTATCTATTATTACAATCGAGGGGCAGCGCTTGCGGCACAAGGTCGGTTAGATGAGGCGATTGACCACTATCGTCAAGCGCTCGCACTCAAACCCGATTATGCCGAGGCATACTATAATTTTGGCAATGCGCTTGCGGCACAAGGTAAACAGGATGAGGCCGTCGAACGCTATCGTACAGCCATTTCGCTCCGACCGAATTATGCCGAGGCACACAATAATTTAGGCACTGCCCTCAAAAACTTGGGCGAATTGGCCACAGCGGCTAAGCATTTTCAGAAAGCACTATTCCTACAACCGGATTATGCCGATGCGCATAATAATATGGGGGTTGTGTCCAGACATCTGGGCCAATTAGACGAGGCAATCAGGCATTACCGCCGTGCGCTTTCGCTCAGACCGGATAACGTCGATTCGTACAGCAATCTGCTGTTTCTGTTCGCCTACAATGCTTCACTTACCCCTCACGATTACCTTGTAGAAGCGCGAAACTGGGAGCGTTGCTGCCTGACCATGCAAGAACGCCAAGTGGCAAAAAACAGAATTTTTCAGCGTACTCCTCTTGCCGGACGACGGTTAAAGGTAGGCTATGTATCGGGGGATTTTCGACAGCATGCGGTCAGCTATTTCGTAACCCAACTTTTCGCTCAGCATGACAAAACGCGGATAGAGTTGTTTGCCTATTCAACCCACGGCCAACAGGATACCGTCACGGAACAGTTACAGGCTCTGGTCGAGCATTGGACGTTAATAAAACATATCCCAGATGCAGCAATTCGAGATCGCATTGAAGCCGATGGCATTGATGTACTTATCGATCTTTCCGGCCACACAGACCACAATTGTCTGGGTGTTTTTGCCCATCGTGCCGCGCCGGTGCAAGCGCATTATTTAGGGTTCATGGCCAGCACGGGGCTAACCGAGATGGACTACTGGATTGGCGACAAAACCCTCACGCCAACCGAAACAGACAACCACTTCAGCGAGCAAGTATGGCGATTACCCCGTGTATGGGTAAGTTATGAAGGCAAGATCGATGCCCCACTTCCCGATTGGCAACCATCCCAAGATGGCACGATATGGGTAGGAAGCTTCAATAATCTGGGCAAGCTCACACCAGCAACTCTGGCTCTCTGGGCACATGTACTACACGCCTTGCCGGAAGGAAAGCTACTACTAAAGACGAAGGAGCTGGCGGATACTTACAATCGCCAACGCATCCTAGATGTGATGGCAAACCATGGTATTACATCGGAACGTATCGAACTCCAGGACAGTAACGCCACCCCCGATTGGGCCGCACATATGGCCTACTACAATCGCTTGGACATCGCACTCGATCCGGTCGGTGGGATAGGAGGTGGCACGACCACCTGCGATACCCTGTGGATGGGGGTGCCGATCATTACCCTAGAGGGAGATCGCATGGCCTCACGCATAACCGCCACAATACTCAACGCCATTGATCACAAAGAATGGATCGTTCATTCCGAAGCGGAATATATAGCCAAGGTTATCGCGCTTGCCCGGAACTTTGCACAGCGTAAGACGCTCCGTTTTACCCAACGCGAGCAGATGGCGAAGAGCCAGATGTGTAATGCACATCATCTGGCAATGTCTCTAGAGAATGCGTATTCTGAAATGTTCGAACGATGGCATAACAATCAGGAACAGAATTCTTGCGCTATTTCACAGGTTAAAATGTAACGCATGCATAGACCTCTTTCCGTTTCTCCAGGCTCCATACCGAGCAGAATCAGTGATTTTCTTGGCAATGCGTTGTGCAAAGCGCTGAGTAGCATCAGCGATTATCAATTTCGTGGAAGAATGGATGAAACCAAGTGACTCATATTGACCGTATTCGAGATGCCGATACTCCGCAAATTTTTCCTATACCGCAGGCAGTGATTAGCCAAGAAACAGCTACACATCTGATTACCGAAGCACTGGCGCGGTGGCAAGCAACAACACCAGAAGAGGCCCATCGGTTTGCGACAATCCTAGAGCAGCAATTTCCCGATCAAGCTCGCCCGGATGATTTCTGGCATTCGCAATCTTCCGGCGCATTCCGTGATTTTTTTGTCTGGGGCCACAATCATGATTTCGGACACGGCATCACCCGGTCTGGCGCCATGGGGCCACGCCACATCGAAATAACGACCGAGGCGTTGCGCCTGGGAATGATGCCCCCCAGCCTCAAGGGTAAGAAAGTCCTGGACGTGGGCTGTTGGTCTGGTGGGGATCTTTTAATTTTGGCCGGCTTAGGCGGGCAAGTCACCGCCATTGAAGAACACCCCATTGCGGCTAAAGCGGCGCGCCATTTACTCGAATTGATCGGCGTCGATGCACAAGTATTGGAAACGAGTTTGTATGCCGATAAGCAAGCGTGGGCACAGCAATTTGATTACGCCTATTGTTCCGGTGTTATTTATCACGTCACGGATCCTTTATTGTTGCTACGCATACTATTTGCATACCTTAAACCTGGTGGATCAGTATTCATAGAAACCAAGGGCGTGACGGGTGAAGGCAGTATCTGTAGCTATTCCGGCACGCTTGAAAAAGGTTGGAACTGGTATGCCCCCAACGAAACAGCACTGGGTCGATGGCTGGTAGATGCCGGATTTGATACAAGATCGGTGCGTGTTTATCGACGTGAAAATGGACGATTACTCGCCAGCGGACAAAAAACGGAAAATCGTACATTACGCGAAACAGCCGGATTTTCTCGTCCCGGCTCGTGGCTAGAAGGTGTGGTCTAACGATGAAACTCCATCTAGGTTGCGGCAAGCGCTACATACCCGGCTTTATCCATGTAGACGCACAGACTGCTCCACACGTGGACATCGTGGGGCCCGTGGAGCAATTGCCCATGGGTGATAACACTGTCTCCCTGATCTATGCCAGCCATGTCTTGGAACACTTTGGTAGGTTCGAATTTAAGTCGGTACTCCAGGAGTGGTTTCGGGTGTTGGAGCCCGGCGGCATACTACGTTTGGCTGTCCCAGACTTTGCCGCATGTGCAGCAATATATTATGAAAGCGGTCTGGTTGATGGATTAACCGGGTTGGTTGGACTAATCATTGGCGGGCAGCGCAATAATCACGATTTTCACAAAATGATTTTCGATGAAGAGTTTTTGCGTCGCGAGCTACTGGATATCGGTTTCAAAAAAGTATACCGCTGGGACTGGCGCACAACCGAACATACCGATGTAGACGACTATTCACAAGCGTATATCCCGCATTTGCATAAACAGGATGGTAAATTGATGAGCCTCAATATCGAAGCCGTCAAATAACGATCCTTGATGCTGCATTAACCTCACCTTATTTAGTACAGACCAATCGCGTTATGCGGCGTGCCAATTTTCATGGCCACTACGCCCGTAAGTTGCGCTTTGCATTTAATACTGACTGAAGCGCGATTGGTTTAAACTGTAAGCTTTACCCCTTAAAAGAATCATGAGCAAAGCCTTTACCAAAGAGCAAGACGACGATCTCGAAGAAGACACGCTTGAAGTCGAAGCCAACACCCCCAAAGGCACCAAAAATTACATTACTCCCGCCGGCTTTGCACGCTTGCATGCTGAGTTTGAAAACTTAATGAAAGTACAAAGACCCGAGACCGTCAAAATTGTTTCCTGGGCAGCAGCTCTTGGCGATCGTTCGGAAAATGCGGATTACCTCTATGGTAAAAAACGCTTGCGCGAAATCGATAAGCGCATTCGTTTTCTCACCAAGCGCATCGGCTTTGCCGAAGTGGTTGACCCGAAGGAGCAACCACATGAAAAGATATATTTCGGTGCAACCGTGATGGTCAGCGATCAAGCGGAGCGGGAACACACCTACACCATCGTCGGCATGGATGAAATCGATTTGGAGCGCGGCCGTATCAGTTGGATATCTCCACTCGCCAAGGCCTTACTCGGTAAACAAGAAGGCGATCACATCACTGTACATACCCCTGCGGGCGCGCAAGAATTGGAGGTTGTGGAAGTCCGTTACGAAAGCATTGAATAAGTTTTTACTAGTGCGATATCGGCGTATCGCCTGAAAGCGCTTTCAGTCTATTCTCTTCTTCAAATTCAGAGCCGGACAACAAGCTTACAAGCCAAACTAAGGCTTAATGCGCTCAATTTGAATAACTTTTCCGGCAGCGTTAAAACGAATCGTGGTCAGCCATGGATCATAACGACCTTGATCGGGAATGTAATACCAGATGCGCTCAAAAGTGGAATGCAAAGCCACGATAGATTCCCGATCCGGTTGACCTGCCAGTAGTAACACCTGCGCTTCATTCATACCTTCGTGCAGCAAACGAAATTTTTGGAACGGTATTGTGTCCGCTTCTGCCGTAATCATTACGGCACAGCCTAAAGCGAATAATAAGTTTTTTTGCATCGATATCCCTCCTGCATTAGTGCTGTGTATTGTCTTCAGTATAGCGAACGATGTCATAGCCATACCTGCGACTAACGCCAAGCCCTTCGTGATCGGCCCAATCTTAAGTTGGCCTATTGTTTGCTTTGTAAGTTAAGCAGGAGGTCTTATGGCAGAAATTATTCACTTAGCAGCATATCGATTGGCGCGTAAAACCGGCTGGAGTTTAGCGATGGCGCATGGCTATTTGAAAGGTAATGCCTACCGTGTAGCGCAATTAACGCCACCGGAAGGAAACCTGGACGAAGCTGATGATTTCGGGGTGGGTATGCAACTCGGCTACCGCTACGGATTGCACTATTTGCGCTGGCTAAAAGAAGCGCAAGGTTGTTGACTCTTCATCTCAAACGTCAATAATCCTACAAACCGATGTAAGAACAGATTAAGCCGCCGCTTTTTTCAGCGCCTCGATCACGTTTCCGACTGCACGATCAAGCAAGGGCACATCGTCAATGATACGTGCACTGCCAATGCGGAAGGCCGCTTCCAACTTCTCTAACGGCATTGTGGCTGCACGTTTTCCTTGACGGTCAGTAAAGAGATAAGCGCTTTTCAACGGACTAATCCATTTCAGCTTGGCATGCATAGTATCTTCGCCTTCATGACGAAACTCGACCCATGCACCGGGTTTTAATTCAGCCACCAGATTTTTGGCGTCATATTGATCCAGCACCAATGCTTCAGGCGCGATACCCTGTAGCGAATCCTCGATGCTCTCATCAATCTCATTCGGGTCATTCCATCCCACGCTACCGATAGTAATCTCTTCGACTTGCAAAGAGCCTTCCGTAGATTGCGCTTTGATGATCTCCAATTTGACCTCGCCACTATCTTTAATGCGCTCCGGTCGTGCAAAGGGTAAAACAATCGCCGATTCCTGGCTTTGCTCTTTATGGCTCGCCTGACGAGCCAGCACCGCCGTTTTCCAAGCTTCTTCGGGTACCGGCTGCGACTCAACTGGGCCTTGGAACCCAGCTTTCACAGCGGCTGCGTGACATTGCACTAACTGGCTCATGAATTGCTCACGTCGCTGCTGCGATATATCAGCTTGCTTCATACCTTCTTGCAAGCGCCGCAATAAACCCGGTAAAGTTTTAACCATGTATTGGCGCGATTCTCGCGTTAACTTAGGACGTACACTCCAAATCAAATCATCCATGAGACCAACCGCCGCCAACCACGCTTGACTCTCACCACCACCGCTAAGATAAGCATCGCGTAATGGCGGTATCCACTCTTGGCACAAAAATAACCGAACCGTATCTGGAACTTCACTATCTGAAGCTCGAGCACGCACCGCATCTTCGGCAGCACTTTGCGCATCTTCAACGACGATCTGCGCACGTTCACGCGCTTCAATCATGTCGATACTAACTTCGACTAAAGCATCCGATGCACTCTCGCGCTCCGCCATAAAACTTTCAAAATCTTCTACGCACTGCTCAAACACTTCAATCTTGTCTTCAAATTCCGCGTTGATGCGCTGTACGATTTTCTCGATTTTTTGATACAACGGCGAATCATGACTAATGTCCTCATCCCAGCTATTGGCTGCCTCTGCCATGACATTCAACAAACGCCGAGTGGGATGACTCTTCTTGGAGAAAAAAGCTTGATCCAGCATCGCTGCTTTTAGTACGGGGATTTGTAAGCGGCCCAGGAGCGCTTTGATCGGATCGGGCACACGTTTATCATCGAAAATAAAATCAAACAACATAGCGACAATGTCGATAGTCATTGCATCCGTTGAACCCAAGCTGCTTGCGAGCTGCGAGTTTTTTAACTCGCGCAACACATTGACACCGCCCATACCAAGACCTTGCGTATCGATGGCCGAGCCTACGCCCAACGCCGCAACATCACCTTGTTGCAATTGTGTGAGCTGCGTTACCAAGACGGGATTGTGCGCAAACGCATATGCTGATCCAGCATTGGCAAGGTGCACTTTTTCAGACCCCGCTACGCCCACCATACCTGGCATCCCGCCACGAACAGAAGCGGCTGAGAGTAAATGGCGCATAGTCTCAAAAACATCCCCGTCGGCCTCCGTCATCTCGATCGCTTGCACTGCCGCGTGCGCTGCCGCGCTGGCAATTTGCTCCACCTGGCTCAAGTCTCTACGCTTCAAATCACGCTTGATCTTAGGAAGAATACCCTTCTCCACCAAGTATTGATTCACTTCGTGGTACATCGAATTTACCCCATTTTGCATCTGACGATCCCACATGGTCACGAACAGCAAACGTACTTTGAGACGTGCATCGGTCTCGCCGCAGGCGGCAATAAACGCATTTGCCAGTATTTCAGCCCCCAACGGATTTTTGTATTCGATTAAATCTTCGTCATGCAACAGAACGCCCATGCGTTTTTCCAACGCAAACACTTCATCACGACTGCCTGCCTTCATCTTGGCTGTCATTTCTTGAATAGCGATGGACTCTTCCAGCGCATCCGCATCGACCAAATCAAATTCGCCATCTTCATCGAAGTTTAAATTTTTCAACGCATCGGCTTCGCGACGAACAGCCGTGTTAAAGCCACGAATAAAATGATTTCGGAAGCCCTGCTCGATATTTTCACGTTGATCGCGAGCGACACCCATTGCTTCAAAATATAAGTTTTGTGTTTCGTTCTGAAGCGCCTTATCCGCCAATGCAAAGAACTCTTCTACTAGGCGTTCCAACATGCCCGTCAAGGTTCCAGATAAGCTGCCGACAGCTATATCGCGACACCGCTCGAGGATGCGCCTGTCGGCCGAAGTTGGACCGACACTCGATTGCGCCATGGAATGTAAGAGATTGTCTCGCTCGATATCGCTCATAATTTTTCCTAATCCTACGCTTTCGGTAAAACACCTTAAGCGCTTCAACGCCGGTTTAGGAAAAGTGAGTGACTGATGGATCAATGGCAAAGCAGACACTTTGCACATCCAGCAATCCCGCTATCCTAGGGCACAAACCCCTTAGACCGGAAACTTTGCGTCGCCATCTTTCGATGGGTTTGCCCGTTACAGAAACTAAAGTCGCAAAACAATGACAGATTTAGTATCTGTGATCGGCCTGTCTTAATCGAACTTTAATTTCTTAACCGTAGCAGCATACGGTGTTAAAGTTCGCCCCACACCCATGCGCTACAACGCTTACGGTACTACGCGAGCAACTAAAATTGCACTATAGTCGCGACCCAAGCTATTACAGATTAAATTTTATTTACCGGAATCCACACGCATGCTGCGTTTATCCGAAATCAAGCTTCCACTCGATCATCCTGAAGAGGCCATCCAAGCGGCTATTTTACAGCGCTTAGGAATTGACCAAGATGAACTCCTGCATTACAGCATCGCACGCCGTGGCTACGATGCCCGCAAACTCAGTAAACTTGCGCTGGTTTACACTCTAGATATCGAAGTCAAAAACGAACCCGCACTCCTGGCGCGAAATGACCCGCATGTTACGCGATCCCCAGACCGCACTTATCATTTTGTCGCCCAAGCACCCGCCAAACACACACCACGCCCAGTAGTTATCGGCACCGGCCCCTGCGGCCTATTTGCCGGTTTGATCCTTGCCCAGATGGGCTTTAAGCCCATCATTTTAGAGCGGGGTAAAAAAGTCCGTGAACGCACCCAAGATACGTTCGCTCTGTGGCGCAAAAGCCAACTCAATCCGGAGTCCAATGTGCAGTTCGGCGAAGGTGGCGCAGGTACCTTTTCCGATGGAAAACTGCATAGCCAGATCAAAGACCCGAAACACTATGGCTATAAAGTTCTAACGGAATTCGTAAAAGCGGGCGCACCCGAAGAAATTCTCTATGTCAGCAAACCTCATATTGGCACCTTCCGCCTGGTCGGCGTGGTGGAGAAAATGCGCGCTACGATTGAAGCACTGGGTGGTGAAATCCGTTTTCAAAGTCGCGTCGACAATCTTGAAATCGACCAAGGACAAGTTCAAGCCGTTGTGCTTGCCAGTGGTGAACGCATCGCCACCAGCCATGTCGTTTTAGCCGTGGGGCATAGCGCACGCGATACCTTTCAGATGCTCCATGATTGCGGTGTTTATATCGAAGCAAAGCCGTTTTCTATCGGCTTTCGTATCGAACATCCACAATCACTGATCGACCGTTGTCGATTCGGTAACCATGCCGGTAATCCGCTCCTCGGCGCGGCCGATTACAAACTGGTTCATCACTGTAAAAATGGTCGCTCAGTTTATAGTTTCTGCATGTGCCCCGGCGGCACAGTCGTGGCAGCCACCTCGGAAACAGGCCGTGTTGTGACTAACGGCATGAGCCAATATTCGCGCAATGAACGCAATGCCAACAGCGGCATTGTGGTCGGTATTACGCCGGAAGATTATCCCAACAACCCGCTCGCAGGTATTACTTTTCAACGCCATTGGGAGTCGCGTGCATTTGAACTCGGTGGTGGAACCTATGCAGCGCCAGGGCAATTGGTCGGGGATTTTCTAGCAAGTCAGCCTTCAACTCAACTGGGGTCGGTGATCCCCTCCTACACGCCGGGCGTCCATTTATGCGATCTCAGTTCTGCTTTGCCGGATTATGCAATTGCAGCAATTCGCGAAGCGCTGCTCGCTTTCGACAAACAAATCAAAGGATTTGCAATGCATGATGCGGTGTTGACTGGAGTCGAAACACGAACCTCGTCGCCGATTCGCATCAAGCGCAATGCAGATGACTATCAAAGCCTGAATACTAAAGGGCTCTATCCTGCCGGGGAAGGCGCTGGATACGCCGGTGGGATTTTGTCCGCCGCAGTCGATGGGATCAAAGTTGCGGAAGCAGTCGCATTAAATATGCTACAAACAACCACCAATCATTGCGCAAAGGATTAAGCGCTGGGTTATAACAGATGAACTTGAGGTAAGCATGAATAAATTACATGTGTTAACTAAAACTGGAAAAGGCGCCCGTACGCTACCGAATTGCGATCAATTGTTATCGCCAAATGAGTGCCGGATTTTATCTCTCGTCAATGGCAAATTTACGATCGAAGATTTGCAGACGCGCCTGACGAATTTGAGCAATCAGGAATTTCATAAAGCGATCGCATTTTTAATAGCAGAAGGCCATGTCCGTCAGTTGTCGGATGACAATGATGCCCTGGATGGTCCGCCCAGCATCCTAGGCGTCAGCGAGTTAGATGCAGAGAATGGCGTAAAAGCGTGGGCCGCAGCAACACGTGCCGCCGAAGCATTAAAACAGAATGGTTATTTTTTGGCTCAGCAAGACCAATCTAGCAACACCGGCCCACAACAAATCCTGGTCATAGACGATGAGCAATCGATTGGCCAAATTGTCTCTGTTGTATTAAGCAGCGCAGACTACGCGGTCGAATGGATCGACGACCCGCGCCATGCGCTAGAAAAAATCCTATCCATGCCGAATCTGTGCTTAGTATTGTTAGATGTGATGATGCCGCAAAAGAACGGTTTTGACGTCTTGCGTGAAATTCGAACCCAGGCAAATTTACATCGGCTTGCGGTGGTAATGTTAACCGCGCACGCCAACCCGGAATATGTTGCCGAGGGCTTACGCGATGGCGCGGATGGTTACATACTCAAGCCGTTCCGGCCAGAGAGTTTGATCCGCTATATACAAGACACGCTCAAGTCACGCCAGCAATAAGGTTATTAATTTATTTATCCCACGGTTAACTCAATCGGTCAGAATCGTATAAATTGAAACTACACTGTATCAGACGAATTAAAATCAACCTTCTCTGTAATAAGTGAACTCTTCACCACCAGCCGGGTCAACTAAAGGCTACCAATAGCGTTAACCCTTTAAGCTTACCTCCTATATGCCAACTCACACACCAGCCAGTACACCTCAACGCGCCACGCTCGCGATGGAATTACCAGAGCGCCCCGCAGATACACTAGATTGGCTGCTGAAAATGGTGATTGTTTTATGCTTAGGGGCGCTATTCTATATCGCGATCAATGGACAGATATTTCAACCGATATTCGATGCCGCGGCTGTAAACGACTGGTCTCGGGCGATTGTCCGCCCCAGCGCTATTTGGATATTCATGGGTATCCTTATGCTGATATTCCGCACAGCCTTACTTTTTCGCTACCATCAAGCAGCCTCCGCCACACCTGAAACCGCACCCATACTGACCGTCATCATCCCCGCTTATAACGAAGGGCCGATGGTTGGGCACACCATCGATTCCATTGCGCAAGCGGATTATCCACGTGATCGGCTAGAAATCTTTGTCGTTGACGATGGCAGCAAGGACGATACCTGGGATTACATCGTTACTGCTGCAAATCGATATCCGGGGTTGGTCACTCCACTGCGCTTTCCGGAAAATCGCGGTAAGCGTGCCGCACTCGAAGTCGGTTTTGAACGAGCCCGCGGTGAAGTCGCGATTACGATCGACTCAGACAGCGTGATAGAACCGCAAACCCTACTTGCCATGACCGGTCCATTTCGCGATCCCAAAGTCGGCGCAGTCGCAGGGAAAGTAGCCGCCTATAATCGCCATCAGGGCATCATTCCGCGCATGTTGCACGTTCGCTTCATCCTATCCTTTGATATGTTGCGCGCTGTGCAATCCACCTACGGTACCGTCTATTGCTGCCCGGGTGCGCTTTCCGCCTATCGGCTGTCTGCCGTACGCACCGTATTGGAGAAATGGCGATATCAGACGTTCCTAGGAGCGCCTTGCACCTTTGGTGAAGATAGAGCTCTGACCAATTTAATCCTTGGGCAAGGATTAAATACCGTCTATCAACGCAATGCCATTGTTCACACCATCGTTCCTGAAACCTACACCAAACTGGCAAAGATGTATCTGCGCTGGGAACGTAGTTATGTGCGGGAGGAATGGAAGTTTCTAACCCAAGTCTTGTGGCAACGTCCCTGGCGCACACGTTGGATTTCTTTCATCGACGCATTCTTTACCAATATGCGCTTCCCCATGATCTACATCAGCATGGGCTTGCTCGTCACACTCGCCTTTAGTGACCCACAGGCTATCTTGCGCGTGATGTTCGCCATCGGCCTGATGGCGACGTTTTACATGCTTTATTATTTACGGAGTGAAAAGTCGCTGGATTTCGTCTACGGTATCATCTACGCGTATTTTGCGTTTTTCACCTTGTTCTGGATTTTCCCTTACGCAGTACTGACGGTACGCGCCCGCTCTTGGATGACACGGTAGAACAATGTCTACCCCTTGACTGTCCAACCACGTTTTTTAAGTGCCTCGATTACCACAATACAGTGGTCGCCCTGCACCTCAATAACACCTTCCTTCACCGTTCCACCGGAGCCGCAGCGTTGCTTGAGTTGCTTGCCAAGTTCGACTAACTCATCCGCAATCAGCGGTACGCCGCTAATCACCGTTACGCCTTTCCCTTTTCGATTTTTGGTCTCTAGTCGAACTCGAACCACTCCGTCAGCAGCCGGAAGTTTTGCTTGTTTGCAAGTGCAAGCAGCAATAGGTTGACCGCATCCGGGACACATTTTCCCGTGTGCGGTGGAATAAACTAAAGCGCTAATTTTATTTCTGCCCTTTGATTACGGTCATCGCCGCAGCAATCATTGAACCCATATCCGCCATATTATTCGGGAGTATGAGTGTCGTTCCTTGCTTTGCCACATTGGCGAATGCATCCACATACTTCTCCGCCACTTTGAGGTTTACCGCATTCATACCGCCAGGAGACTCTATCGCCTCTGCCACTTTACGAATTGCCTGTGCCGTTGCATCGGCAACAGCTTTGATCGCTTCTGCTTCACCTTGGGCATTGTTGATCGCTGATTGTTTTTCGCCTTCGGAGCGTTGAATAAACGCTTCGCGCTCACCTGTGGCAATATTGATTTGCTCTTGCTTACGACCTTCGGAAGCAGCAATCAAGGCGCGCTTTTCGCGTTCAGCGGTGATTTGCGCTTGCATCGCATGAAGAATTTCTTTCGGCGGCGTTAAATCTTTGATCTCGTAACGCAGAACTTTGACGCCCCAGCTCGACGCCGCCTCATCCAGTGCTGCAACTACTGCAGTATTGATGTGTTCGCGTTCCTCGAAGGTTTTATCTAGCTCCATTTTGCCGATCGCAGAACGCAGTGTTGTCTGCGCCAGCTGCGTTATCGCCATTACGTAATCGCTCGTTCCATAGGAAGCTAACTTCGGGTCCGTCACTTGAAAATATAAAACGCCATCGACTTGTAGTTGCGTATTGTCCTTGGTGATACAAATTTGACTCGGCACATCGAGCGGTACCTCTTTTAGCATATGACGATAAGCAATACGATCGACAAACGGCACGACGATATTTAAACCAGGGGCTAACGCCGCATGAAAGCGCCCTAACCGTTCAACCACCCAAGAGTTTTGTTGCGGCACGACTTTGACCGCTTTGATCACAAAAACAACGGCAACAAACAAAATAAAGAGTGCTATTTCCATAATTAGAATTCTCCCAGCTAGGCTTTTGGTTTGTGGTGGGTAATGATCAAAGTGGAGCCGCGCATCTCTTTTATGTAGAACGGCCCCTCGTGTGGCGTATCTTTGCTCTCAGGTTCAGCAGCCCATTCCGCGCCACGGTAAAATGCACGCGCACTGCCATCCGGATTCCAACTGATATTGGATACTGGCTGACCAATATCCAAACTTTGATTCGGTTCATGCGCCGCTCTACCACGGCGCACTCGCTGCAAAATCAAAGTGCCTAAAATACCGGCGATGGCACTTACCGTATATTGCGCGGCTTCGCTATAGCCAAAAAAAGCCGCAAAGCCGCCAATCGACAAAGCTAACGCCAGAACCAACATATAAAAGGTACCAGTCGCCAACTCCAGCACCACCAACCCTAATGCCAACAAAAACCAATATATATAGGGTGCCATGTATTCCTCTTTATCTTAGATTTTGAGTAGGATGCCGTTAGCATCGCTGAGGCAAGACTCGATTGTCAATGCAAAGCTAAAAGGCGGCAAAATTTGCAATTAGGTATTAGCCGTTACTGGGGTTGCCGTAAAAAAGCGCGATTGCATGTCTTCCAATCCCAATGCTTGCAAAATTTCGTTCAAACGATCCGCTGGCTTCTTACGCGGTAAATTTTTATAGCTAGCAATAATCAGCTCATTTTTCATGGAATGCTCCCAGCCCACCAATTCAGTCACATTCACTTGATATCCATGCGCCTCAAGCTGTAAACAACGCAGTACATTCGTCACAAGGCTACCAAATTCACGGGTATGAATTGGGTGACGCCACAGCTCCGCCAAGGCATGCGCGCGAATAACTTTCGACTTATTCTTCTTCAACACGGCAGCCACTTCAGCTTGGCAACAGGGAACCAAAACAATAAAGCGCGCTTGCTTCTTGAGCGCAAAATGAATGGCATCATCCGTCGCGGTATCGCAGGCATGAAGCGCGGTGACTACATCGACCTGGCTTGGCAAGTGTTCCGACGTAATCGAAGCTGCAACCGATAAATTTAAGAAAGACATCTTGGAAAAACCCAAACTTTGAGCTAAATCCTGGGATCTCTTGACCAAGGCATCACGCGTCTCGATACCATAAATATGCGAAGTATCATGCAATGTTTTAAAGAACAAATCATACAAAATGAATCCCAAATAAGATTTGCCAGCCCCATGATCAACCAACTGTATGTCGGTACGCGCTTGCTGAATCTCGAGTAACAAGGGTTCTATAAACTGATATAGGTGATAAACCTGTTTCAATTTGCGTCTGCTATCCTGATTTATCTTGCCTTCGCGCGTCAGGATATGTAACGCCTTCAATAGCTCAATTGATTGGCCTGGCCTTATTTCGGGGATAAGTTGCATAGGGTTATTTTAAGTGAGATCGACGTTTAACGTGTTGAATACTCACGCTCACGAATGAAAAAGGGAACCCGAGTGGGTCCCCTTTTTAGTTGGCGGAGAGGGTGGGATTCGAACCCACGGTACGGAAAACCGTACGCCTGATTTCGAGTCAGGTACATTCGACCACTCTGCCACCTCTCCGAAGGGCGCGATTTTAACAGAAGCGAGGCACATTTCACACTTGCTCATAGACAAAATTCGATTCGTTCGCCAAACTCACGCGATGCGCGTATTGATTTCCCTATTTTTCTGCGCTGGGCTAACTGCTTGCGGGTGGATAAGCCCGCCTGTTGCGCCTGCGCGCGAATCGGGCGAATTGGTCGTCGTGACGCGCAATGGCCCCACCACCTATTACGAAACGGTCGATGATAAATTTGCCGGCCTGGAACATGATCTCGTAATGCTGTTCGCCAAGGAGACCGGGCTTAAAGTTAAATTCGTGGTTGCAAGCCAATTCAATGAAATCTTGCCCACCGTCATCAAAAATCGGGCACATTTCGCAGCGGCAGGGATCACGATGACAGAAGATCGCAAACGTCGCCTGTTATTCAGCACTGCTTATCAAACAGTGCAACAACAACTGGTCTACAAGTCAGGCCAAAACAAACCCAGCTCTTTTAAAGATGTCATCGGTAAAAAATTGCAGGTGGTAGCCGGCACGAGTTATATAGAGCGTTTGATTCAAGTTAAACGCAAATATCCCACCCTAAAATGGACCGAAGTCAAAAATCACCAGACAGAAGATTTGTTAGCCAGCTTGGCGGAAGGCGAAATCGACTATGTGATCGCGGACTCGCACATCGTACAGCTATCCAATATCTTTCATCCCGAGTTGGATGTCGCTTTCGATGTAGGTCGGCCTGAATACTTAGCCTGGGCCTTCCCTAAAAACGGCGACGCTTGGGTGTATAAAAAATCACAAGAATTCTTTGCCAGAATACAGAGTGACGGCACTCTCAAACGCTTGCAAGACCGCTATTACGGCCATCTTGAACGCTTGCAACAAGCCGATGTTATCGGCTTTCTCTCCCGAATGAATACGGTGTTACCCAAATATCGCGCTCTATTCCAAGAAGGTCAAGATTTGACGGGTATCGATTGGCGTTTGTTGGCTGCGCTGGGTTATCAAGAATCGAAATGGGATCCGCTCGCCACCTCCCCAACCAATGTGCGCGGACTCATGATGTTGACCGAAGACACGGCCGATGCGATGGGTGTAACGGATCGGCTGGATCCCAAACAAAGCATTTTGGCAGGCGCTAAATATTTTTTGCAGCAGCGAGAGAATCTTCCGCCACGTATTCCCGAGCCCGATCGTACCTGGATTGCATTAGCGTCTTACAACGTTGGATATGGGCATGTGGAGGATGCGCGCGTCCTGGCGCAGCGCCAGGGGCTCAATCCCAATGTCTGGCCAGACCTGAAACGCAGCCTACCGCTACTCAGTAAAGCGGAGTTTCACACCAGCTTAAAACATGGTTATGCACGCGGCGGAGAGCCGGTGATCTTCGCTGAGAACATTCGCACGTATTACGAAATTTTATTGAAATACGAAAAACCGCACCGACAATTCTTTACGCCCGAGGTACGCGAGAATCAGTCGCCAAAACGCAATTCCCTAGCGTCTTAGCTTGCCAGCGTGATTTTTTCCAACCCGCCCATATAGGGCCGCAGTACTGTCGGAATACTCACACTGCCATCGGCATTTTGATAGTTCTCCAAGATCGCCACCAAGGTTCGTCCTACAGCCAAACCGGAACCGTTAAGGGTATGCGCCAATTCCGGTTTGTTTTTGTCGTTGCGATAGCGCGCTTGCATGCGTCGCGCTTGGAACGCTTCGAAGTTGCTGCACGAGGAAATTTCTCGATACGTATTTTGCGCCGGCAACCACACTTCGATGTCGTAGGTCTTGGCGGCAGAAAAACCCATGTCGCCACTGCACAAGGCCATTACGCGATAAGGTAAATCGAGTTTTTTGAGGATCGTCTCGGCATGCCCCAGAAGTGCCTCCAAAGCCGCATAAGACTGCTCAGGTGTAATAACTTGCACTAACTCGACTTTATCAAATTGATGCTGACGAATCATGCCGCGTGTATCTCGGCCATATGAACCCGCTTCCGAACGGAAGCATGGCGTGTGCGATACAAACTTCAATGGCAAATCTTCAGCCGCAATAATTTCGTCACGCACGATATTGGTGACAGGCACTTCAGCAGTCGGAATCAAATACAGCTTTTCATTTTCGTTCTTCTGCACAGAAAAAAGATCGGCCTCGAACTTCGGTAATTGCCCAGTGCCACGCATGCTGTCGGCGTTCACCAGATAAGGCACATATACTTCGGTGTAACCATGCTCCGCCGTATGCGTATCGAGCATGAATTGCGCCAGCGCACGATGCAATCGCGCCAATTGTCCTTTCATCACTGAAAAGCGTGCACCGCTGATTTTGACTGCGGTCTCGAAATCCAGTTGCTGTAAATTTTCGCCAACATCGACATGGTCTTTTACCGGGAAATCAAACACGCGCGGTGTACCGACACGACGCACTTCGACATTATCTTCTTCCGACTTTCCAACCGGCACGCTCTCATGCGGTAAGTTGGGAATCGTCATCAAGAGATCGTTCAAATGATTTTGGATATACGCCAACTTCTCTTCGGCGGCCTTGAGCTCGTCGCCCAAGCTCGCGACTTCAGCCATGATCGCCGTCACATCTTCACCTTTGGATTTAGCGATGCCGATTTGTTTTGAACTTTGGTTGCGCTTAGCCTGTAATTCCTGCGTACGCACTTGAACGCCTTTGCGCTCCACTTCCAAGTCCTGAAAACGGCGTACATCCAAATCAAAACCCCGCGCTTTTAAGCGTTGCGCAGTGCCTTCCAAATCATTACGAAGCAGTTGAATATCCAGCATGATTATTTCTTTCGTTTAGCTTTTGCATCGAGTTCGCGCAAGTGCAACAAACGCTCAGCAATTTTAGATTCTAGTCCGCGTGGTGTCGGTTCGTAAAAGCTCACCTTAGGCATCTCCTCGGGGAAATAATCCTCCCCTGCGGCATAAGCCTCCGGCTCGTCATGCGCATAGCGGTAAGCATGGCCGTAACCCAATTCTTTCATCAACTTGGTCGGCGCATTGCGCAAATGCAGCGGCACCCCGCGCGACTTATCATTTGAGATGAATGCCCGAGCCGTATTATACGCGACGTAGACTGCATTGCTTTTCGGCGCGCAGGCCAAGTAAATCACGGCTTGCGCCAAAGCCAACTCCCCCTCCGGCGAACCTAAGCGCTCAAAGGTTTCGACGGCATCCAAGGTGAGGCGTAAGGCGCGCGGATCGGCCAAGCCGATATCCTCGGAGGCCATACGGATCATACGTCGGCCTAGGTACAGTGGATCGGCGCCACCATCCATCATGCGCATAAACCAATACAAGGCTGCATCTGGATTGGTGCCACGCACCGATTTGTGTAACGCGGAAATTTGATCGTAGAACTCTTCCCCGCCTTTATCGAATCGACGGCCACTTTTCGCTACCGTATTACGCGCAAAATCTTCCGTGATTTGATGATTTTTATTGGCTAAGGCCGCAGTGCGGGTTTGTTCCAGAATATTCAACAGTCGCCGCGCATCGCCATCCGCATAACCGATGATCAATGACCTAGCGCCTGGCTCGAAGCTGAGATCGGTCAACGCTGTCTGGCAGGCATGATCAAACAATTGACCAAGCTCTTCCTCCGATAGCGGTTTCAGTACATATACCTGTGCCCGCGACAGTAGCGCGCTGTTCACTTCAAAAGAAGGGTTCTCAGTGGTTGCGCCAATAAACGTAAATAAGCCTTGTTCGACGTAAGGCAAGAATGCGTCCTGTTGCGACTTATTAAAGCGATGCACTTCATCGACGAACAGAATGGTGTGACGCCCGCTTTGTTCCAAGGCGAATTGCGCACGGGTGATGGCTTCGCGAATATCTTTCACGCCCGATAACACCGCAGACAACGCGATAAACTCGGCATCGAAGGCGCCCGCCATCAGGCGCGCTAGCGTTGTCTTACCCACGCCAGGTGGCCCCCACAAAATCATCGAGTGCGGCTTACCGGATTCAAAAGCCAGTCGCAACGGTTTGCCCGGCCCAAGCAAGTGGGTTTGACCGATGACTTCGTCTAGGTTTTTCGGGCGGAGCCGTTCCGCCAGTGGCGCATCCGGCTCATGCAAAAAAAGATCACTCACCGATCACATCCGCCCCCTTGGGTGGCGCGAATTTGAATTGATCGGCTGGTAGCTTTGGATTGCGTTCAAGTTTGTCGAAGCGAATGATGGTGGTTTGGCCAAAGCTATCCTTCAACTCCATTTGCTTCAAGACCGCACCCGAAAACCCCATGCGGACAGCGGCAAATAGGGTGTCGCTCGATTTAGGCGCAGCTTCCAGCCATTCCAAACCATCCCGGCTACCGACATCGCTCAAATTGAAAAACCGTTCAATTTCATTGTTGCCGGCCAATAAGGCTGCGGGTGAACTGCCCAGCGCCTCATCCAATTTACGCACCGTGACCTGATTCAGGTCTTTGTCGTATATCCAGAGTTTGCTGCCATCGCCCACGATCAATTGTGCGTAGGGCTTATCGTACGTCCAACGAAATTTACCCGGACGTGAAAATGCCATGACGCCGGAAGCTTGACTGGTATTACGTCCATTACGGTCGAGCACCGTTTGCTCAAAATGCGCGCGGGCGGTTTGAGTTTCGCGTACAAAAGCACGCAAGCTATCGACACTACTGGCATTGGCAATATTTGTAATGGCCAAAAGCATGACTGCGTAAATAATTTTCACTAAAACCTTTCTTGCCACTTAAGGTAAAGACGGTTATTCCCGATTCGGTGTCAGTACTTCGCGATTGCCATTCGACTGCATCGGCGAAACCAAGCCGGCACGTTCCATTTGTTCGATCAAGCGCGCGGCTCGGTTGTAGCCAATACGTAATTGACGCTGCACGCCAGAGATCGAAGCACGGCGCGATTTGACCACGATCTCTACCGCTTGGTCATAGAGTGGATCAGATTCCACATCACCAGCGCCAGCTTCACCACCTTCACCGCCATCTGCATCCGGGCCATCCAAAATACCTTCGATATATTGCGGCTCACCCAAGTTCTTCAGCCAATCAACCACCGCATGCACTTCGTTATCCGAAACATAAGCACCATGCACGCGCTGCGGATAGCCGGTGCCGGGTGGCAGATACAACATATCGCCTTGCCCCAACAACGCTTCGGCACCTTGTTGATCGAGGATGGTGCGTGAATCGATTTTGCTCGATACCTGGAACGCCACACGGGTCGGGATATTCGCCTTGATCAAACCGGTGATCACATCCACTGATGGGCGTTGCGTAGCGAGCACTAAATGAATACCGGAAGCCCGCGCCTTTTGCGCCAGACGCGCGATCAATTCTTCAACCTTCTTACCCACCACCATCATCATGTCTGCCAACTCATCAATCACGACGACGATCAACGGCAACTCGTCCAAAGGCTCGGGGCTCTCCGGGGTGAGCGTGAAGGGGTTGGTAATTGGCTTACCGGCTTTCTTCGCATCGGCTACTTTTTGATTAAAACCAGCGAGGTTGCGCACGCCCTGACTGGACATCAAGCGATAGCGCTTGTCCATTTCGTTAACGCACCAGCTCAATGCATGCGCGGCTTGGCGCATGTCAGTGACAACCGGCGCGAGCAAATGCGGAATACCTTCGTACACCGAAAGTTCCAGCATTTTTGGATCGACCAAGATCAGCCGCACTTGGCTTGGATCAGCCTTATACACCAAGGACAAAATCATGGCATTGATTGCCACGCTCTTGCCCGAGCCCGTGGTGCCGGCCACCAACACATGCGGCATTTTAGCCAGATCGGCGACCACGGCTTTACCCGTGATGTCCTTGCCCATGGCGATGGTCAAGGGCGATGCCATGTCCGCATACACTTGCGAGCTGACAATTTCAGACAGGTGAATCATATGGCGTTTGGGATTCGGCAATTCCAAGCCCATATAATTCTTGCCAGGAATGGTTTCCACCACGCGGATACTGACCACCGACAAGGCGCGCGCCAGATCTTTGGTGAGATTGAGAATCTGGTTGCCCTTCACTCCCACCGCCGGTTCGATTTCATATCGCGTAATCACCGGCCCCGGATAGGCCGCGACGACTTTTACCTCGACGCCGAATTCCAGCAACTTGCGCTCGATCAAGCGAGAAGTGAATTCCAACATCTCGGCCGAGATCATTTCTATTTCGTCATCCGCTTCATCCAGCAAATGTACCGGCGGCAAAGGGGAATCGGGCATATCGGCAAACAGCGGTACTTGTTTTTCTTTTTGCACACGCGTCGATTTCGGAATTTCTAGAATCGGACGTTCGATGCGGATTGGCTCGTGGTCTTCCACCAGTTGTTTTTTCAGTTCTTGCACGACTTCTGCGCGCTCGATTTTGGCCACTTCACCCGCCTTGCGATCGCGCCAATTATCGATACGGCTACGGATAGTGATATAAGTCCATTCCACACCGGTGCCGATATATTCCATGATCACGAGCCAAGAAGCCCCCGTCAGCAAACTGAAGCCGATACCAAACAAAGCCAAAAGGAACAAAGTGGCACCGGTAAACCCAAAGGCACTGCCCAACATTTGTCCGACTACAGCGCCGGAAATGCCGCCGGCAACATCCGGCAATTGCGCACTTAAATTGTAGAGACGCAGATGTTCCAGCGCAGAGCTGCTAAACAGCACCAACACAAAGCCCACGAAAGCCACGAATACCGAACGACGCTCGCTAATACCCGGTCGCTCCATGCGCCGATAGCCCCACCACACCAGATAGCTGACGAACACCACGCCCCAATAAGCGGATAATCCAAAAACTTGCAGCAGGATATCCGCCAACCAAGCACCAAAACGTCCACCGGCATTATGTACCGTCAGGTCAGTGCCCTCATGCGACCAGGCAGGATCGGTTTTGTGATAAGTAAAAAGAATAAGCGCCAGAAAGATCGCACCAGCGATCAGTGCGATCCACCAGGCTTCGCGCAACAAGATGACTAGGCGCGCATTGGTTTGCGTCCCATTGGTCTGGCCTGCATTTCGGCCTGCATTACGGTAGGAATTGGCCATTGATTCAAACAATTGAAGAATGATGGATTATACCAACATCGACGCCACCACAGCACAACCCACAGCAATATTGAGAATACTGCTAAAATTACGCCTCATTTCGCATTCTTTACCCCTTTTCGTTTCAGGAGTTTTACATGTCCGCTAAGCATTGCCGTCTGCTCATTCTTGGCTCAGGCCCTGCGGGTTATACCGCCGCCATATATGCCGCCCGTGCGAATTTAAAGCCCGTCATGATTACCGGCTTAAGCCAAGGCGGACAGCTCATGACCACCACCGAAGTGGATAACTGGCCTGCTGATGTCAATGGCGTCCAAGGCCCGGACTTGATGCAACGTTTTCAAGGCCATGCAGAACGCTTCAACACCGAAATCATTTTCGACCATATCCATACCGCCAAGCTCACGGAAAAGCCCATGACCTTGATCGGCGACGCTGGCACCTACACTTGCGACGCACTGATCATCGCTACCGGTGCCTCAGCCAAATATCTAGGTTTGCCCTCTGAAGAAGCCTTCATGGGCAAAGGTGTATCCGGTTGCGCCACCTGCGATGGATTCTTCTACAAAGGCCAACGCGTTGCCGTGGTCGGTGGCGGCAATACCGCCGTCGAAGAAGCCTTGTATCTGGCCAATATCGCCAGCCATGTGACACTCGTGCATCGCCGCGACACGTTTAAAGCCGAAAAAATCATGATCGACCACCTGATGCAAAAAGTGGCCGACGGCAAGATCACGCTGGAAACCAATCAGGAGCTCGACGAAGTCCTGGGTGATAAGACCGGCGTCAACGGCATGCGTTTGAAGAGCACTGCGGGTGATGGCGGCAAAAAGGATATCGAACTCACCGGCATCTTTATCGCTATCGGCCACAAGCCCAATACCGACTTATTTGTTGGCCAATTGGATATGGAAGGTGGTTATTTGATTACCCACTCCGGCAGCAAAGGCAACGCCACCGCCACCAATATTCCTGGCGTCTATGCGGCGGGCGACGTGCAAGACCACATCTATCGCCAAGCCATCACTAGCGCCGGCACCGGCTGTATGGCCGCATTGGATGCGGAGCGCTATCTCGACCAACTTGGCAAAGTCTAAATCCTCCGAAACTAAACTCGCCCCGAACGACGCGGATGTTTTCCGCGCCGCCGTGGGCGATATTCAACCCTTGCCTGATACCGGGCGTGTTGTACCATCCACAAAGCGCGTCCCGCCAATCGTGCGCCGTCGCACCAGTGATGCATCAAGCACACCCGACCTTCTCAGCGATCACCTAGCCCACGCGAATGAATCCGAGGAAACGCTTGGTTTTCAGCGTCCGGGCATCGCACCACAAACCTTACGCCGCTTGCGCCGCGGCCATTGGCGGATTCAAGACGAACTGGATTTGCATGGCCTGACCCGCGATGAAGCCCGTATCCGTCTCGTCAATTTCTTGAATGATTGTCAAAATCGTGAGACAAAATGCGTTCGCATCATTCATGGCAAAGGCCTTAGCTCCAAAAACCATGGCTCGGTATTGAAACAATTAGTGCCTAGTTGGCTGGCACAGCGTCCTGATGTCCTGGCCTTCGTGCCTGCACGGCCTGAAGCCGGTGGTACTGGTGCATTGATCGTATTACTAAAACGCAGTTCTTTAAAAATCCAACTGGATTAAAAAATTGAAAGTGGAGGCAACATGGCGGTTACGAATTGGTTACTCATTCTCGGCGCTGTACTCCTAGGCACCCTAGCGCAATTACTGCTAAAAGCAGGAACAAGCGCTGTCGGCACTTTCGCCTTTACCAGCGCTAATGTATTTCCCGTCGGCTGGCAATTGGCCACACAGCCGTTCATTCTCGGCGGCATTACTGCTTATGGCTTGAGCCTGATCGTGTGGATCATGGCACTTTCCAGAGTCGACGTCAGCATCGCCTACCCCATGGTGTCCATCGGCTATGTCTTGACTGCTATCGCTGCATGGCAATTTCTCGGCGAGTCCATTTCCACAATGAAAATTGCCGGCATCGGTGTCATTATTTTGGGTGTGGTCATCGTTGCGCGTTCCTAAATAAATTTTAAGGCTTGCCAAGCGCAACAATTTTGACAACAATGCAGACATGACTTTGCTGCACAGGTAATACGGGCACGATGCTCTTGCAGAACATTCCAGATTTTTCACTACCGGCCACCGGCGGTACGATTTTTCAGTCCAAAAAACTCAAGCGCAAGCGCCTGATTCTCTACTTTTACCCCAAAGACAACACGCCGGGCTGCACCACCGAAGCCATGCAATTTCGCGATCACCATGCGCAATTCGATGCGCTGGACTGTGCCGTGTACGGCATCTCGCGTGACAGTCTCAAGATGCATGAAAACTTCAAGGCGAAGCTGGAATTACCGTTTGAGTTGCTGAGTGATAGTGAAGAAATTGCCTGTCAGTTATTCGATGTCATCAAAATGAAAAATCTGTATGGCAAACAAGTACGCGGCATAGAGCGCAGCACTTTTTTGTTCGACAAGAAAGGAAACCTGTTGAAAGAATGGCGCGGGGTCAAAGTAGCGAACCACGTGCCTGAGGTATTGGAATACATGCAATCCCTTTAACTAACGGAGACATCGCCCCCATGGCTAAAAAGCGCACCACGACCAAATCCACCGCCGCGCTTACCAAATTATTCGTCCTCGACACCAATGTGTTGATGCACGACCCTTCCAGCTTAGTCCGCTTTCAAGAACACGATATCTTCCTGCCAATGATGACCTTGGAGGAATTGGACAACAATAAAAAAGGCATGACCGAAGTCGCGCGCAATGCGCGTCAAACCAGTCGTTTCCTGGATCAAATCGTCAGCGACCCGCAAGCCGATATGGAAGATGGCATCGAACTATCACCCCATAGCGGCGGCGCAGCCACTGGGCGTTTGTTTCTGCAAACCTACGCCATCAATAGCGTGCTGCCGGAAGCTTTGCCGAGCTACAAAGGCGACAATCAAATTTTGGGCGTGATGCTGCACTTGAAGCGTGAGTTTCCCAAGCGCCAAGTCATCTTGGTGTCCAAAGACATCAATATGCGCATCAAGGCGCGTGCCTTGGGTTTCGCGGCCGAAGATTATTTCAACGACAAAGTGTTGGAAGACACCGATCTTCTTTATAGCGGCACACGCCAACTTGGCGATGATTTTTGGGACAAGCACAGCAAGGGCATGGAGTCCTGGCAAGAAAATTCCCGCAACTACTATCGCGTCAAAGGCCCATTGTGCCGTGACTTGCTGGTAAATGAATTCGTCTTTCAGGAAGGTCCGCAACCCTTGTATGCCTGGGTGCGCGAACAAACCGGCACGTCGGCCGTACTAGAAACCATCCGCGATTTCACCCATAGCAAAAACAATGTTTGGGGCATCACTGCACGCAACCGCGAACAAAATTTCGCCCTGAATCTGCTGATGAATCCTGACATCGACTTCGTTACCCTGCTCGGCCAAGCCGGTAGCGGTAAAACATTACTGACGTTAGCCGCAGCCCTGACGCAAGTGCTGGACGACAAGCGCTACAACGAAATCATCATGACCCGCGTTACCGTGCCGGTAGGTGAAGACATCGGCTTCTTGCCCGGCACCGAAGAAGAGAAAATGACGCCGTGGATGGGTGCGCTGGAAGACAATCTGGACGTTCTCAACAAAACCGACGACTCTGCTGGTGAATGGGGGCGCGCGGCCACACAGGATTTGATCCGCTCGCGGATCAAAGTGAAATCGCTCAACTTCATGCGCGGCCGCACCTTTCTCAGCAAGTTTCTGATTATCGACGAGGCGCAAAACCTCACGCCGAAGCAGATGAAAACCCTCATCACCCGTGCAGGGCCCGGCACTAAAGTAGTTTGTCTCGGCAACATCGCTCAAATCGACACGCCCTATCTGACCGAAGGCAGTTCCGGCTTAAGTTATGTGGTGGATCGTTTTAAAGGTTGGGTGCATGGTGGGCATGTAACCTTGATGCGCGGCGAACGCTCGCGTCTGGCGGATCATGCGGCAGAGGTGCTGTAACGAGTGTAAGTAAAAGATTTTTTACCACTGAGAACACAGAGAAAACCTTGAAACCCTGAAACGCAAAGGCCGCAAAGTTCGCAAAGTAGTTCTTTGCGTCTTTGCGGCCTTTGCGTTGCAAGCCTTTGCTTTCATCTGTTTTCTCTGAGCTGCATGCCTCGCCGTTAAATCACGATTTCTGCCGCAACTGCTCGTAATGGCGGCGAAACACCGCCTCTAATTCATCGATGACCTCGACAGCAGGTTTTCCCATGACCAAATGCTGCGTCATGTGATCAGACAACTCGTGCAACATGCTGCTGTGATCGATCATCGGGTAAGTCAGGCGCAAGCGTTTGATCGCTTGCACGACGCTCTCTACTGCCGGTCGGGGAATGGCTTCCGGCTCGCCGATTTCACGTGGAGATTCAGCGACTGTTCGTACCGCAAGAAACTCGGCAAACGCAATTAAGGTTTCTTGCTGCGCCGAGGACAAAGCGCGAAAGTGCTTGAGTAAGTCTTTTTCGTCGCGTTTCATAGCGCGGCTTATGCGTGGCGTTTAGCGCTTATTCTTCAAGGTGCTAACAACGCACTCAAGGAAAGTTTGCAGTAAACGCGATTGAAATTTCTCCTTGGCATATACCAGGGACAATGGACGATTCAGCCGTGGCTGCAACGGCACAGCGATCAAATCACCTAATTTGAGTTCTTTCTGAATTGTCGATAGCGAAACAATGGCAACGCCTAAGCTGGCCTCCACCGCGCCCTTGATTGCTTCAGGACTACCCAACTCCATCGTGATATGCAAATCTTCCGGTTGTATACCGTTTCGACGGAAATATTCGTCCACCACCTCACGTGTGCCGGATCCGGATTCTCGACTGACGTAAGGCAATTCGGCTAATTGCGCAGGTGAGACCGATTTAAACGCAGCCACTTCGTGCTTTGGTGCGCAAATCGCCACTAAATCATCTTCGCAGCACACTTGTGAATTCAGTTGCGGATGATGCGAAGAGGATTCGATGAGTCCGACATCAAGGGTATGATCCGATACGCGGGATTCGATGGTTTCGGAGTTGGCGACGGTCAAACGCGCATGTACATGCGGATATTGGGCTTTGAAATCTCCGAGCAAGCGCGGCAGCATATATTCGGCAATGGTCGTACTGGCGCCAACCAAGAGCGTGCCGGAAATTTGCCCCGTCAACTCGCCTAAGCGCGTTTCCATTTCACTATTCAAATTGAGAATGCGCTCGGCATACTCCAGTGCCACATCACCCGCAGCGGTCAATGTAATTTTGCTGTGGCTGCGCTCAAATAACCGGGTATTGAAATGCTCTTCGAGCTGCTTAACCTGAAATGTGACCGCTGGCTGGGTCATATACAGCAATTCAGCTGCTTTCGTGAAGCTCAACTGTTTTGCCACTGTATAAAAAACCTGGAGCCTGCGATCTGCCATGAAATTTGTCTCGAAAGCACCAACAAGAGGTGTGCTGAAAAACGTTGAATTTAACCATATTTTGGCTTAACTGGATAGGGCTGGTCGCAACACCCTTACGACAGACACAACAGGTGTGGTATAAATAGCACCTGTGCATTTGGCAAGATATTTCGCCTCGATCCTGATAATAATTATTACTACATGACGCGCGGTTTCTACATCATCATGGCGGCGCAATTTTTCTCCGCCCTAGCCGATAATGCCCTACTCATCGCTTCCATAGCGCTGCTGATCGATTTCTTCCATCGCCCAGATTTATCCCCGCTTCTTAAGTTTTATTTCACCGTTTCCTACGTCGTATTAGCGCCCTTCGTCGGAGCTTTCGCCGATTCGATGCCAAAGGGACGGGTCATGTTCATCAGCAATGCCATTAAAGTTGTGGGTTGCTTATTACTCCTATTCAACGTCGATCCTTTGCTAGCTTATGGCATTGTCGGTCTGGGGGCTGCCGCTTACTCCCCAGCAAAATACGGCATCCTCACCGAAATGCTACCCCCCAAAGATTTAGTGTTGGCCAATGCCTGGATAGAGGGACTGACCGTGTGTGCAATTATCATTGGCACCGTGGTGGGTGGCATATTAATCACCCCGAGCGTCAGTGGATTATTATTAAAAATTGATATTCCAGGAATCGAAACCGGCATCGATACTCCACCAGAAGTCGCTATTTCCGTTATTGCCCTGTTCTATCTTCTTGCGGCCATCTTTAATATATTCGTACCCAATACCGGGGTGGATCACAAACCAGTACATCGTAATCCCTGGTATTTAGTCCGCGACTTTAGTCATTGCGTAAAAATCTTGTGGTTGGATAAGTTAGGACAAATTTCGTTGGCCGTAACCACCCTGTTTTGGGCGGCTGGCGCTACGCTACAATTTATCGTTCTAGATTGGGCTAAAACGGCTTTACACCTCCCCCTCGACAAAGCTTCTATGCTGCAAGGAGTCGTTGCCATCGGCGTCGCCGTCGGCGCTATTATTGCCGCACGCGTGGTGCCAATTCAAAGCTCCATTAAGGTTCTACCCGTCGGCGCACTCATGGGCATTTTAGTGATTGCGATGGTCGCTCTAACCTCGCTGCCCCTCGCCATTGCTTTATTAATTCTCATCGGCGCTTCGGCCGGTTTCTTTGTCGTACCCATGAATGCCTTGTTACAACACCGTGGGCATATTTTGGTCGGCGCTGGCCATTCCATTGCCGTGCAAAATTTCAATGAGAATGCAGGCATACTGGTCATGGTCGGCACTTATTACTTATTAGCTAAGGCCGATGTCTCAGTCAATGGCACGGTGGTGATTTTTGGCTTATTTACGACTGCCACCATGTTCATGATCATGAACTGGTATCGTTGCAACGTCACCCGCAGTGGCCCTGAAATTCAAAAGTTACTGGAAGTCGCCCGTAGCAGCTCGCGCGCCTAAGGTGATTACTTGGACGATAGAAAACCGCCCTAAAGAATGACGGGGTTGTCCGGCAATTCATTACGCCTTGCACCCCGCGAAGGAAAATGTGCAACCAAGTACGCATCAATTTCGTGGATACCGGTACTCACGCCTTTCGCATAATTTCCCTGATGCAAGCTTTGCTGCATATCGTGGCAAATTTTCTGCCAAACCGCTGGGTCTAGTTTTTCATTAATGCCTCGATCGGCCACAATTTCGACCCGGTGCTCCGCCAACAACAGGTAAATCAGCACCCCATTGTTTTGCTCGGTATCCCAGACGCGCAATTGCGAAAAAATGTCCAGCGCACGTGCGCGCGAATTCACACCGCGCAACAAGGGCAATAATCCAAAATTGGCTTCCACCGCAAATCGAATTTGCCCACTATGCTTTTGCTCAGAAGCAGCAATTTCCCGCTCGATGACATCCAGTACCGGCTGTTTAAACAACTGCCGCAAGCGCCAAGGAAAAAATAAAAGATGTCGGATTATTCGTCGCATAGCTCTCATCCCTACCATCGTCCCGAGGCACCGCCACCACCACCAAACCCACCGCCGCCGCTGAAGCCACCACCACTGCCGCTACTCCATCCGCCACCACCACTACTCCAGCCACCCATGTGCCCGCCACCGCCACCGCCGCCTAACAGCACAAACACAAAGGCAACCACGGCACCAATCACCGCAAAGGTGAGCGTACCCATTAAAAACCAGACCAAACCGCCGACAGCCACGCTGGCAATGGTCGCACCCAAAAAGTGACCGAATATTGCGCGTAAGAATCCACCAATAATAAAAATGCCGAACAACAGCATGGGGAAAAAATCATTCGCCGACGACCAAGCGGTTGATTGTTGACGTGGGGGCGGCAACGGCTCGCCTTCGACTAAACGGATCATGCGTGATACGCCAATTTCAATGCCACCATAGAAGTCGTCTCGTTTGAAGTGCGGCACGATATCTTCAGCAATAATACGTTTGGCAATCGCGTCAGGAATAACGCCTTCCAGACCATATTGGGTTTCAATACGCAGCGCTCTATCGTCTTTAGCGATCAACAATAGCGCGCCATCGTCGACGCCCTTGCGACCTAGTTTCCAGCTATCCATCACACGGCGTGCGTACTGCTCGATGGTTTCCGGCTCCGTGCTGGGCACAATCAGCACGGCGATCTGCGCCCCTTTGCGGGCCTCAAGCGCCGCCAAATTTTGCTCAATCGTATCGCGTTGCTGGGCATTCAAGGTTTGCGTCTGATCCGTAACGCGTGCCTTGAGTGCTGGTACCGCTACCTCGGCGTGCAGCGTAGTGGCGACAAACGCACTCAGCACGCCCCCCAAGATGAGGGGCGCTAAGCCGAACCATTTGCGCCACAGCATAGGGAACCTAACGAGCCGGTGCGGAATCGAAGTTAACCTTAGGCGCCTTGGAAATTTCCTTTTCGTTTTCGACTGCGAAGTTCGGCTTCACCGCAAACCCAAACAACTTGGCAGTTAAGTTTGAAGGAAATTGGCGCACCGTGGTGTTGTAAACCTGCACAGCTTTGATGTAACGATTACGTGCGACCGTAATGCGATTTTCCGTGCCTTCCAATTGCGCTTGCAGATCGCGGAATACGCCATCTGCTTTCAATTGCGGATAGTTTTCAGACACCACCAACAGGCGCGATAAGGCGCTGCCGAGTTGGCCTTGTGCAGCCTGAAATTTTTGCAAGGCTTGCGGATCGTTGGCAAGTTCCGGTGTGATCTGCATCTGCCCCACTTGGGCACGCGCATTCGTCACTTGGGTCAGCACCTCTTTCTCGTGCGAAGCGTAGCCCTTTACGACATTCACCAAGTTCGGCACTAAATCTGCACGACGTTGATATTGGTTTAACACTTCGGACCAACCCGCTTTGATCTGCTCATCCTGCGATTGCAGGTCGTTATAACCGCAACCCCCGAGGGAAACCAACACCAATAATGACAATACAGCCAATAGCGAACGTCGAAACATCATATTGCTCCTCTCAAGTGATAGCGGGTAACGTAGAAATGGGGATCTATTCAGCGTTTTGCAAGCCCCGTAGGGTGCGCTTGATCAAACACAAATCCTCCCAGGCCTTGGCTTTGTCTTGCAACGTGCGCAGCAGATACGCTGGATGATAGGTCACAATTAAAGGCCTGCCCTGATATTCCAGCAACTGGCCGCGCAGGCTAGCGATACTGGCGTCTTTGCCGAGCAAGCGCGTCGCAGCGACTTTGCCCAAGGCCACGATCAGCTTGGGTGCGATCAACCCAATCTGGCGATCGAGATAAGGCGCGCAAGCCGCAGTTTCGCTATGGTCTGGATTGTGATTCTCTGCTGGGCGGCATTTCACCACATTAGCGATATAAACTTTTTGCTGGCGATTGAGGTCGATACTGGCGAGCATGTTATCCAGTAATTTTCCGGCCTGACCGACAAAGGGTTCGCCTTGCAGGTCTTCCTCTTCGCCGGGTGCTTCGCCAACAAAAAATAAATCGGCTTGTTCGTCGCCAACGCCGAACACGGCTTGGGTGCGGTGCTCGTGGAGCGCGCAAGCGGTACAGGAGGCTACGGCTTGTTGGAGTTGTTGCCAATCCATTTCCGTAACGTTAATGACAGTGGTTGTTGCCGGCAGGAATGCCGGCGCTATGGTCTCGGCGTTCTCTGTTGCAGGTGTATCAGAAAGCGGCGCTATCGTAGCACCGGCATCCCTGCCGACAACAAAGCCTGCACGTCCATACGCATACCTTTCCGGCTCCGTCGCCAAATTGGCCTTCACTGGATTTTGCTGCACATAGTTCGCTGCGCGATCAAACTCATCTTGATCCCGCAATAAACGGTCATAACTTTCATGCTGCCAGAACGATCCATCGCGACCCAATATCTTGTTCGCCTCACTAGCGGTATAGGATTTCAAGCTATGCAGAATATCGCTCAAGCTATGCTCGCCGCGCGGCTCAATCACCAAGTGCACATGATTCGGCATCACCACCCAATCGTGCAACACATAGCGTTCGCCATCGAAAGTCTTGAGGGCATGCGTCACCATCATTGCGATTTCCGGCTTGCTTAAGGTGCACTCGCCATGCCCCGCATCGAGATAAGCTTCGGTTTTTTTTGAGCGCGCTTCTTTGGGAATGAGTTCCAAATCATCGAGCACATTTCGCGGAAGGCTATCCGCCAAGCGGAACGTTACAAAATAAATACCGCCTTCGGCTTTCA
>JAHECG010000016.1 GCA_024641855.1 Betaproteobacteria bacterium
TGCAGCCAATTCAGCGCGCGTTCGATCGGTTTGGCGAGTTCTTTAGCGAGGCCATGCTGAGGTAGATTGCGATCGAAAAAATGGATCGCAATCAGCCACCACAAAGTCGCATCGATGCAACCCAAATACCAAAAATCGGCTTCATTACCCAAGGCATCGACATACTTGGGGATTTGGCCATTTTCGGCTTGATGCTGTGCCAAGGTCAGTAAACTTAGACGCGCATTGTCCTGCAAGACCGCATCGTCTGAACACACCATGCCGAGCGCGCAAATCGCCGCATCGCGGCCGAAGATGCGCGTGTAACGCCGTTGCTCAGCTTGTGGGCTGGGTGTGGCCGCCAAGATGCCGTGAGCGGTCGAATTTTGGTGTAACAGTTCAATGGAGCGTGTGATGCAGGTAGCGATCAGGTCGGACGAATCTGCGGATGGCGTGTTTATATTAGGGGTATTGAATTTAATCGGCGCGGCAGTCATCGGAGCAAGTTATTATTAGAGAGCGATGTTTAGAACTTAGGATATCACAGCACGGGTGGATTTAGCGTTGGAAACGGTGCGTGAAGAACTACATTGGGCTTGCTCGGCCGCGCACCATCAGGGTGCAATATTACTTAAAGCCTGGAGTGTGTTTCACGATCATATTCGCGGGGTGCGACTTTGGATAATTCCGTTATCTCCTCTGCCAAGAGATCCAGCATGTCATCCGCTGCCATGATGCCTTCCAACCCGCCGTCTTGATTCACGACGGGGATGCGTCGAACACCCTTGGTACGCATGAGCCGTATCGTTTCAAATACGCCTTCGTTATTTTTCACGCTGACGATTTGCGGGCTCATGATGTCACCGACTGTGAAGTCATCATAGCGCAAGGACTTCGCAACAACTTCGACGACGATATCGCGGTCGGTAATGATGCCGACGGGTACGCGTTTTCCGTCGACGACATCGACCACGACCAGATCGCCGACGTGGTATTGGCGCATGAGAATGGCTGCATCCGGGATGCTCATGCTCCGGGTCGCAAATACAACAGAACGATTACAAAATTCACCGATCGGCATGATGTATCCTTTCCTCTCGATTCATCAAATTTGGTGGGTGATTTCAATATAGGAAAATAAATCACAAACCGTGTGATGTTAGGCTCGATGTTCCAGAGGAATCCCGATTAACTCCAGCACATCACTCAATAGGGTTGATGTCATGCCTAACGCGCGCCGGGGTTGTCGTTTGCGTAACATGCTGGATTTCCAGAAAAAACAGTTTACGGTGCAGGTTGTTTATTCGTAGCGCAATAATTCCTCGGCTAACATTTCTGCGCCAAAGTTGTCGATTAGCACGTCTATTTCCGGCAATAACGTATCGTCTTCATCTTCATCCAGTGCGCCTTCGCCGACTAGGCGCGCACCAATACCGTTAACAATGGCCTCCTTGATGTCGGCCAATGTCGGGGTACCGTCACGTGAGTCATCGTTGATGACGGTTTCGATCACCCGCGATAGTTGTTCACTGGCATTCACCAGCACAAAGTCGAGGGCCAGCGCGGATGGGCCGAATTGTTCGATCAGCGCTTCCAATTCATCCATCAGCGATGGACCGGTGTCGAAGTGATGGATGCGCTCCGCTTCCTTAAAGTCCTCGGATAGCAAGTTGGCGAAGAATCGTTGGATATCTTCAAGCGTAATGGGTTGTTCGCTATCTGGATCGTCGATTCTGCTTTTGATCAGTGCCGATAATCGGGGGCTGACACGGGTGGCTATATCAATTGGATTGCGGATCATGGCTTCACCTTGAGATTCAAGAGCGCGCTGAACTCTGTACGGGTTTTTAAATCCTCATTATTGATATATAGCAAATGGATTGACGTGTTGGTGTTAAAAGTAAGGGCCGCGCTTCAGGATATTTTACTGCTAGTATTCATTTAGCTAAAACAACGTGAGTGCGTGAAATGACGAAAAACACTGGTTTGATTTTGTTGTTGTATTTGTCGTTGACGGCGGCCTATGCCAATACGGAAATATTGGTGTATGAGGAACAGACGTTGATGCTCGATGGCGCACGCCAAACGGCGCGCGTGCCCAAAGGCTACCGATTAGAGTTTCTGGTTCACTTGGACGAGCCGCGCATGCTGACCTTTGCTGCGAATGGCGATTTATTGATCGGTTCCCGGTCGGGCAAAGTGTATCGCTTGCCGCCGCCGTATACCCAGGCGGAAGTGTTGCTGCAATTGAATCGTTATCCGCATAGTGTGGCTTTGCGACGTAATGAAATCCTGATCGCGCAAACCGATGGTTTATATCGTGCCCCCTATCAACCGGGACAAACAAAGGTGACGGCGGAAAGTGTGACGCTACTTGCCCCTTTGCCTGGTGGGTCAGGGCATAACAGTCGTACGGTACGCATCGGCCCCGATGGACGGGTTTATGTGAGCCTCGGTATCCGCGGAAACTGCAGCGACAACTATTTAGGTGGATCCTATGCCTTTGAGGAGCAGCGCGGCGGGGTGCTGGTATTACGTGAAGCGGCGGGCAAGGCTGATTGGGAAACTTTTGCCTCGGGCCTGCGCAATCCTGTGGGCTTTGATTGGCAGCCCAAGTCGAACGTGATGTACGCCAGCAACAATGGCCCCGATCATCAAGGCTTTGAACAACCGCCTGAATATTTTAGTCGGCTCACGGCTGGCTCGTTCCACGGCATGCCGTGGTTTCAATTCGATGGCAAGCAAATTCGCCGCGATGATTGCATTTCACGCGATCCACCCCGGCCGATTCAGTCAGTGACTGCGCCGGTCGCGACATTTCCCGCGCGCAATGCACCCTTGGCTGTGGCATTTATACCGGTAGGTAGCATGGATGCCAATCTTGCGTTGGATGCCGTTGTCGCTTTGCATGGATCATGGGGTATGCCGACTGGCGGCGGCAGTGCCAGCCGTCGTGCGCCAAAGTTGGTCGTGGTGCGCTTTCAAGAGAATAAAGCGCAGCGTGTGGATGATTTGATTACTGGCTTTCAATTGTCCAATGGACAGCGCTGGGCGCGGCCTGCCGGGGTGGCGATTGGACCAGATGGTGCGCTGTATTTCAGTAGCGATAGCGATACCAATGGCTTGTTCCGCTTGCGGCGTGTGCGCTAAGTGGCAGCGTGAATGCCGCTATTTACTTGAAACCAGGCTCTGTTAGAGAATGGGCATGGCGTTGTTGCCAAGCTCAACGGGAGTCTCCATGAATAAGAAACAGCAAGCATTCGCCCTTGTATTTTCTTGCGTTGTGTCAACGGCAATCGGCGCGGCAGATAAGCCGCCGACACTCTATTGGATGAGTGTGACTACCGGCATGGGCGGCGGTTTGGGTGGCATGGGTGCACCGGCAATGCCGAACATGAGCGAAATGATCATGGGCGGGTTGCTGGGTGGTTCGGCCGATAGTGGCCAACCGGGCGCAGGCAGTTCACAGCGTTCGATTTTGTTGCAACTCAGTGCACCGAATATTAATAACGACCCCAAGGCTGATCATCTCATTCCGCCAGGGCAAAAAATGGGCGAGTCCTTACCCTTGCTGACGCCTAAACCGGGCAAGCAGTATAAATCGGCTGATGAGCAGCAGGAACCGGAAAAACCAAAAGGGCGCATGCAAATTTACTGGGGTTGCGGTGACAAAATTCGTGTCGGCCAACCTAAGACGATTGATTTTGCCACGGCCTCGATGGACGATTACCGACGTTTTTTTCGTACCATCGGCGTGAATCATCCGCGCGGGCCACGTCCAGCCAATGGCTGGACATACGCGCAATGGCCGAACGAGCAAGACCATCAGGCGGTACCACAGGGTAGTGCTTTAGTGGGTCGGCATGAAATAAAAGCCAACTATGCACCGGCAATCCACTTTGATGTGCCAACCCAGAACGACTTTATGGCGCCAGTCAACTTCACTGAGTTCAAGGGCAATTTGCCCGACAGCGTGGCGTTTAAATGGGATGCCATAGCCAATGCTGTCGGCTATTTCGCCATGGCGATGGGGAATAAAGGGGCGGATGAAACAATTATCTGGGTCTCTAGCGAGACACCGCATATGGGCTGGAGCCTGATGGACTTTTTACCGACGCCTGAAGTGCATCGACTGATTAAATCGCACGTGGTGATGTCACCGAACACCACAACTTGCCAAGTGCCGAAAGGTATCTTTCCGGGCGATGGTGCTTTTTTGCAATTCATTGCTTATGGACCGGATTTAAATGTGTCACATCCGCCGCGTCCAGCCAAACCACCCAAGGGATGGCAGCCGGAGTGGGTGGCAAAAGTGCGCGTGAAGTCTACGCAGTCTTCGATTTTGGGCGAATCTGGACAACCCAAAATGGGTGGCGAAGGTGCAGTTGAGAACGCTCCGAAGCGGGAGAAAGCCATAGATCCGGTCAAAGCGCTGAAGGGTATCTTTGGTTTCTAGGTGGGGGTGTAGGGGTGCGAAGCGTCAAGCCGGTGCATTTTGCGTAGTACCGGCTTGTTCAATGTTCTAAATAATCGACTAATTGGCCGCTGGTGCGGCGCAAGCGCTGACTTAATAAACGGGATACTTGTAACAAAATTCTCGCAGCAAGACCGGGTTTTTCATTGAGGATGCGCAGAAAGTTGTCTTTGGTCAGCAAGATTAAATCGGTTTGCTCTGCCGTGATGGCTGAGGCCGAGCGGAGTTCGCCATCGATGATCGCCATTTCGCCCAAGGTTTTTCCGGCACCGATTTGGGCAACAATCTTTTCGTTATCGTTTAAATCTCTTTTGTAGACATCGACTTTGCCTTTGATGATCAGGCAAACATAGTTACCGATATCGCCCTCCTTAAACAAGGTAAGCCCTTTTGGGGCTTCATAGGCTTGCGTGTATTCAGAAAGCGTTTCGATATCATGCCAGTCGAAATCACGGAACATGTGTGTGCTGGCAATCATGTGGCACAACGGATCGCGAAAAGCTTTGCCGGTGCCGATTAGTTGTAGCCCCTCGTGAATACCATTAGCGCGTGGTTCAATCATGATTTATTTTAGATTAGGAAGTTGTTGTTTGTCGCCTGATGGTTATAGCGTACACCGGAAATATTTTCTTTATAAAGTGTATTTTTGCTGTAGCGGCATTCGGTTGCACTTAACAATCAAATGAAGTCGGCTTATCAGTGCGATTGATACAAAGCATTACAGGACATCCCGGGCGAGTTCTGATAGTCTGCCAAAACTCTATTTTTTCTGCATGGATTTATAGCGTTATACGCGCTTGTTGCACTATTCATAAATTATTTTTTTCGAGGCACTTTGAAGCAGATGGATACTCAAATTTCCCCCGTTGTAAATGCTAAACGCAGATGGTGGATGATGTTGATCGGCGTATTGTTTGTTGCGCTGGTTACGGCGGTTTGGATATGGCGGCCCCAAAACAATATCGATAAAACCAAGGGAAAAAAGGGTGGGCCGGTGCAGGTGGTGAGCACGGTGGCGGTACAAGGCGATGTATCGGTCAGGCTCACGGCGAATGGTGCAGTTTCCGCGTTGCAGACGGTAGAAGTGCGACCCCAGATCAGTGCCACCGTGATTGCCGTACATATCAAAGAAGGGCAGTTTGTACGCAAAGGCACACGTTTGTTCACGCTGGATACGCGCACTGAAGCATCCAATCTGAATCGGGCCGAGGCACAACTGGCCAAGGATCGTGCCGATTTGGCAAATGCCGAGCGTAATTTTCAACGGCAGCGGGAATTGTTCCAGCAAAAATTTATATCGCAAGCTGCGCTGGATGCGGCGCAGAACCAGGTCGATGGATTACGCGGCCAATTGGCGGTCGATCAGGCAGCTGCCGAAACCAGTCGCGTAGCGCTTAGCTTCGGTGCAATTGTCGCGCCAATCAGCGGGCGCACGGGTGCCATCAATATCTATCCGGGAAGCCTAGTGCAACCGAACGCTGGCGCGCTGGTAAGCATTACGCAGATAGACCCGATAAATGTCGGATTTACATTGACGGAACAACATCTTGCGGCCGTTCAGCAGGCTGTTGCTAAAGGTTCGGTGATTGTTAGCGCGACTTTGAATGGCGCTGACCTTCGGATGGGCCGTTTGGCCTTTGTCGACAACGCGGTCGATGCGGCCAGCGGTACGATTCGCCTCAAGGCCGAGTTTCAAAATACGGATAATCGCCTTTGGCCTGGTATGTTTGTCGCGGTGGCACTAGCCCCGCAAACCTTGTCTGGCGCCATTTCTGTCCCGGTGCAATCCGTACAAACTGGCCCGGAAAAGAAGTTTATTTATGTCGTAGGTGAAGACGGAAAAGCAGTTGCGATGCCGGTTGTTGTGCGCTTGATTCAGGACGGTATTGCGGTGGTCGAGGGCATCGCTGCGGGAACCCGTGTGGTGGTGGAAGGCGCGCAGAATCTCCGGCCTGGCAGCGTGGTGGTAGAAGCAAAGTCGGCAGAGGCGAGTGACAAAAAAACAGGTAAGGGCAAAAAGAAAGCTAAGAAAAAAGCGGATCAGGCTGAATCACCATGAATCTTTCTGAATTGTGTATCCGTCGCCCGATCATGACGGTGCTACTGTCGGCATCCGCCGTAGTGGCCGGTGTTTTGGCTTACGGAGAGATGCCGATTGCTGCGCTGCCGAGCTACGACTCGCCAACGATCTCGGTCAGCGCCGCGCTGCCGGGCGCAAGCCCCGACACCATGGCTTCTTCGGTGGCAACACCGTTGGAGCGTCAGTTTTCCACCATCTCTGGTTTAGCGGTGATCAGTTCAACCAGCACCTTGGGCAATACGTCGATTACATTGGAATTCGACCAAGATCGCGATGTCGATGGCGCCGCCTTGGATGTGCAAGCCGCTTTGCTGAGTGCGCAACGTGCGCTACCAGTGGAAATGACCTCGCCGCCGTCTTATCGTAAGGTCAATCCAGCAGATGCACCTATTGTGTTTCTTTCCCTGACATCGCCGTCCATGCCCTTGTCGGAGTTAAACAGCTTTGCGGATAATCTCATTTCGCCAGTACTTTCCACGCTCCCCGGGGTGGCGCAGATTCGCATTAACGGGCAAAAAAAATATGCGGTGCGCGTACGCGTCAATACGGAAGCATTGACTGCACGCAACTTGTCCATGGACGATATTGCCAATGCGTTACGTAGCGCGAATGCAAATTCACCCATTGGTACCTTGGAAGGCCCGCGCCAGACGTTAACGATTCAGGCCAACCGTCAACTCAAAAATGCAGCAGCATTTGCCGATTTAATTGTGGCGACGGCGCCAGGGGGCGGCCCGGTTCGATTATCTGACGTGGCGACGGTTGAAGACAGCGTGGAATCGCTCAAGACAGCCAGTTGGGCGAATGGCGAGCGCGCCATCACGTTGTCTGTACTGCGGCAGCCTGGGGCGAACACGGTTGCTACGGTAGATGAAATCAAAGCCGCATTGCCCGGGCTTATCGCGCAGATGCCATCTTCCGTACAACTCAAAATGCGCAATGATCGTGCGAAATCGATCCGCCTTGCGATTCACGATGTGCAAATTACGTTGGCGATTACCGTGATCCTGGTGGTGCTGGTGATTTTCTTGTTTTTACGCAAGGTTTCAGCCACGTTTATTCCGGCCTTATCGCTGCCGATCTCCTTACTTGGGACCGTGGCATTAATGCATGCCTTCGGCTATAGCTTGGATAATATTTCCTTGTTGGCAATCACCATTGCGGTTGGTTTGGTGGTGGACGATGCGATTGTGGTGTTGGAAAACATCGCACGGCACGTAGAGAACGGCATGCCGCGTTTACAGGCGGCATTAACCGGGTCGAAGGAAATTAGTTTTACCATTATTTCGATTTCGTTGTCCTTGGTTGCAGTGTTCATCCCAATTTTTTTCATGCCAGGCGTGATTGGTTTACTGTTTCACGAGTTTGCTGCGGTGCTGGGGATTTCCGTGTTGGTGTCGGCCATTGTGTCGCTAACGTTGATTCCATTGATGGCTAGCCGTTATCTTGCCCCTGGCGAGAGTACTGGGCGCAGTCTGCGCTGGAGCGCTTGGTTTGAACGCGGTTTCACGGCTGTATTGGCGGGCTATGAGCGTGGCTTGGATTGGTCTTTGCGTCACCGGCGTACGGTGTTGGGAATTGCGTTGAGCACGTTTATTGCCACGGCTATTTTGTTCAGTGCGTTGCCCAAAGGTTTTTTTCCAACGGAAGATATCGGGCAAGCGATTATCACGGTGGAGGCGGTGGAAGATATTTCGTTCCCCGCCATGGCAGAGTTGTTACATCGTACTGGTGAGGTGATCCGGGCAAATCCTGCGGTGGATACGTTGATCGTCAATGCGGCGGATGGCAACAGCGGGCGTATGTTTATGTCGCTCAAACCGCGTGGAGAACGTCCTTCGCAGGATAAAGTATTCGAAACGTTGCGGCGCGAGGTGCGTGCGATCCCCGGCGTAAAAGTCTTCATGAATCCAATTCAAAATCTTAGATTGGGTGGCCGTACGAGCAAGAGCCGCTATCAATATGTCATGCGTAGCGTGCGCGCCGAAGAATTGCGCATTGCAGCTGATGCGTTGATCGAGCGCATGGGGGAAGAGGCGATTTTTCGCGATGTGACTAGCGATGCGCAATTAAAAGGTTTGCAGGCAAGGCTTAATATCAACCGCGATAAAGCCAGTCAGTTGGGCGTACAGATCGGGGATATTCGTTCCGCGCTGTATAGTGCTTTTGGTGAGCGGCAAGTGTCGACGATCTACACGTCCAGCGATAGTTTTGCGGTCATTATGCAAGTCACCGACAAAAACCGAGTTGACGAGAGTGCTTTCGCCAATATACATGTACGAGCGAAGAATGGCGCCTTGATTGCGTTAACCAGCGTGGCAAATATTGAGCGTGAAGTCGGGCCGGTTGCGATTAATCACGCCGGGCAACTTGCCGCACTGACGATTTCCTTTAATTTAGCACCTGGCGCAGCCTTGGGAGATGCTTCAAAACTGATTGAAAAATTTAAGCGGGAGCTCAATTTTCCGACGAGTATTTTGACCAGTTATGGTGGCGAGGCGGCTGCGTTTCAATCGTCGCAGACTAGCCAGGTAGTGCTGATTGTCGCCGCGTTGTTAGTGATCTATGTCCTGCTGGGCGTGCTCTATGAAAGTTATATTCATCCGTTGACCATTTTGTCTGGTTTGCCTTCGGCAGCGGTAGGGGCATTGGCGATGCTGTGGTTGTTCAACATGGAGCTTTCGATTATCGCCATGATCGGTATCTTGATGTTAATTGGCATCGTTAAAAAGAATGCGATCATGATGATTGATTTCGCGCTGGATGCACAACGTAATCGCGGCATGGCGCCGTTTGAAGCGATTCGCACAGCTTGTCTGCTGCGTTTCCGTCCGATCATGATGACCACGTCGGCGGCACTCATGGGCGCGTTGCCAATTGCATTAGGTTTGGGCGAAGGCTCCGAATTGCGCCAGCCGTTGGGTCTGTCTGTGGTCGGAGGATTACTGTTTTCGCAGGTCATCACGCTATTCATTACGCCAGTGATCTATCTCTATCTGGATCGCTTTTCTGGCAGTGGACCACTAAAGTTGGTAAACGATTGATATAAATTTCATTGCTTTAATAGGGAGATTGAGATGCGGTTAAACCACTTATTGATGATGATTTTATTGAGTAGCACGTTACCGGCTTGGGGCGATGACTACACCATCGATTCGTCCCATACCTTCCCGTCATTTGAAATCGATCATTTGGGTTTTTCTACGACGCGTGGTCGCTTCAATAAGACACAAGGCAAGCTAATTTTGGATACAGAAAAGAAAACTGGCCGTATTGATATTACGATCAGCGCTGCATCTATCGACACCGGATTTGAGAAGTTGGAAGAGCATTTGCGCGGGGAGGATTATCTCGATGTTGCACGTTACCCAACGTTGACTTTTAGCGGAACAAAATTTAATTTTATGGAAGATCGTTTGGTTTCGGTCCAAGGTAACCTTACGCTACATGGAGTCACACAGCCAGTCACGTTAAGTGTCGCACGTTATAAATGCGGCATTAATTTGGCACGCTTGCGACATGTCTGCGGTGCTGAAATAGTCACACAGATCAAACGTTCTGAATTTGGTGTCAGTAAAGGTACCCCGTTTGTCGGGGATGACGTTAAAATTATGATCCAGGTTGAAGCCGCAAGAGATTAATCCTCCGCCATTGAAATTGGCCCGCCAGCGTCGATAGTGCTTTATTTTTACCTTCATTAGCGAGCTGTGCGTCTAGTCGTCTATCGGATAGAACTTAATTAAATATTTTTGTGCGGCTATTGCCAATGTCATTGGATATGCCTTGCTTTTTTCGGGTAAAACCTAGTTAAGGTTTGTGGGTGTTTTGCCGATATAAAAGATGGTTTGTCACAAGTTAAAACAACGAATTTTTTTATATTTGGTGCTTATCGAATGATGATTTCAAATCGTTTCAGCCAGTTACTACTTACTCTGGGCTTGTTAACGGTGTTAATAAGTCAGCCGCTTGTTGCGGAAACGATCGAAGCCAAGCTGCCAAGCGGCATTATTGCATCTGCTGAGTTGCATGTTGGAAAACCGGGTCTCCCGATGATCGTATTGATTCACGGGTTCATGCAAACCCGAGAATTTCCTACCGTCAATCGATTGGCGGAAGGTTTGGGCAGTGCGGGCTATAGCACGTTATCGCCCACACTGTCTTTGGGGATATCGCGTCGCGCACGTAGCTTGCCTTGTGAGGCAATTCATCGCCATACCCTGGAACAAGATGTGGCGGAAATCGATTTTTGGATGGATTGGATCGCGCGGCATAAACCGGGCCCCGTGGTTTTGGTGAGCCACAGTTACGGTAGTTTGCAAAGTCTGCTTTATGCGTCCAACAAACCTTCTGCGGCATTGCGTCAAGTGATCGCGCTGAGTTTGGTCGATGCGGAACGCCAAGCACCCTCTTTAACCGTTAACACGATGCTTGGCGATGCAAAAAAACGTATTGCACGTGGCGATAAAGAATTGGTGAGTTATCCATTCGGCTATTGCAAGAAATATGTGAGCACGCCGCAGGGATTTTATTCTTATGCACACTGGACGCGCGCCGATATCTTGCAGCTCTCACGCAAAAGCAAAGTTCCACTGGAAGTGGTGATGGGGGGCGGCGACGATCGTATGGGTGAAGATTGGCCGGAGAAACTTCGTACGATCGGTAACCATGTGCAAGTCATTGCAGGCGCGAATCATTTTTTTGATGCAGAGCACGAATTTGAAGTGTTGGATTTAACGCTATCCTTGTTGAATTCGAGTCGGGAAAAGAAATAACATGCCTTTATTTTCGCACCGCCAGCGTCGCCCCATAACGCTTACGCGGTTGACGGTATTTATACTGGCTTGCGTAACTTTATTGTTGATGATTGCCAGTAGTTTTTTTTTCGTTAACATTACGCGTATCGAACAAAGCTACGCTGCGAGTAATGAGCGATTTGCACGACAAGAACTGACCGAAGCCCTAGCCTTGATCGAAAAACACATGATGGACGTAGCAAAGGTGTTGGCAGCTTGGGATGAAACACGGCAACAGTTGGAAGACCCCGCTTATTACGCTTATTGGCGTAACTCGCGCGTTATGTCCTCTGATATTTTACCTGCCACCACGGATGGTATTGAGTTATACGATGTGCACGGTCAGACGCTCTCCAAAGAAATGCGGAAGGGTGAAGCTTCCATGCCGTCGCACATCGGCCAGGAAAATCTTCGTCTGACGTTGTCGAGAGAAAGTGGTCATGATCATTTCCTGTTATTTTTCCCGATTTTTAACGATACCGCACAGCAGCACCTCATCGGCTATGGTGGTCTCAAGGTTGATTTTAATGACGAGTTAAAAACATTACGCCGTTTTCTCTATGTGGATATGGCGAGTGTGCGTCTGACCCTAAAAGACCGGCAGCCGATTGCCTTTAGTCAAGTCGTACAACATATCGTTTTCAAAGCTCAACCTAGCGCAGAAATTGGGGCTTACAAATTACTCATTTATCGTGTGATGACCCAAGTTGCGGTGATTGTATTGTTGGGTATGTTGCTCGGTTACTTTTTTGTCGTGGTGCTCGTAGCCAAACCGTTACGTCGTCTATCGGGACACATTGATGCGATGCGCGCTGGCCGGGTGGGATTGTTATCGGAAACTTATCGTGGGCTTGTGCCGGTAGCGGAATTGGAGAATGTCCGAATTTCGCTCAACGACTACCAAAGTAAGCTGGATGATATGCATGTCAACCTAGCGAATAAAAACGAAGAATTATGGAAGCTCGCGCATCACGACCCACTTACAGGTATCTTTAACCGACGTGCTTTTGAAGATGATTGGGGTGCGTTGACGCGGCCCGGTGTGGCTTCGATTAATGTCGCTTTCCTGTTGTTTGACTGCGATCATTTTAAAACGATCAACGATACCTATGGTCATCATGTGGGTGATCTTGTGCTGCAAGGGATTGCTGAGTCACTGTACGGCGCGTTGCGAACGGGCGACCGTTTATATCGCATGGGGGGTGATGAGTTTGCCACTATTCTGTATGAAACCGATATGGCGCTTGCAAGCCGTGTTTCTGAACGTTGCATTGAAGCGGTGAACGCATATGACTTCGCTGCTTTCGGTATCCATGAACCCGTACGGATTAGTATCGGAATTGCGCACAGTCACGATTTAACCAGCGCCGAATTGCTACACAAGCATGCCGACATCGCGATGTATCAAGCCAAACGGCCTGGCAGCACCAAAATGGCGATTTATACGGAAAGCTTGGCCCCTTTCAATCAGGCTATGCTTTCCAGTCCGGAAACCTCGGCTGTCTATGCTGCGATCACTAATCCGAGTCTGCTGGAAATGCATTATCAAAAGATTGTTCAGCTACCCGCAGGTCGGGTGGAATATTTTGAAGCACTGGTTCGTATTCAGAACGGTGACGAGTTGCTGCACCCAGCGAGTATTTTTTCGGTCGTCGAAGCCAAGCGGCTAGAAATAGAGTTCGATCAAGCGGTACTGGAACGTATCCGTTTGGATCTCGCGAGCGGCCTGATCCCCAGCGGTACCGGTATCTCGATCAATATCTCCGGCATGAGTATCGTCACGCCGCAGATCACCGAAAAACTACTTGCGCTGAGCGAATTTATGCAGCGTTATAAGCTCGTGATCGAAGTCACGGAGACGTCCTTGATCACGCAGATCAGCCATGCTTCGGCTAATTTGAATCGCCTACGAAAAGCCGGTTTCGTGATTGCGCTGGATGATTTCGGTAGCGGTTACTCTTCGCTACGTTACCTGTCAACGATGCCGGTCGATGTTATCAAATTTGATATTTCGATGGTGCATTGCTTGAATGGCGAAGACCGGCAGCGCGTGATCGTTGAGAATCTCGCTAAGTTGATTAGTGAAGCTGGCTTCAAACTGGTTGCAGAAGGTATCGAATCACGCGAGACGTTGGCGCGTGTCACTGCGTTGGGCTTTACGCATGCACAAGGTTTTTATCTGGGGCGACCAGAAAGTCTCAAGCTTTAAGTTTCAGTCGCTTTAGTCTTTCTGGGCACACCTGCAACTTAGCGGCTAATGGGTTTATATCGAATGCGTTTTGGCTTTGCACCTTCCTCACCCAGTCGTTTCCGCTTGTCCGCCTCGTATTCCTGATAGTTGCCATTGAAGAAGGTCCAGTGTGATTCGCCTTCACAAGCCAGTATGTGGGTGGCGATACGGTCGAGGAACCAACGATCATGAGAAATCACCAACACGCAGCCTGCAAATTCCAAAAGCGCATCTTCCAGTGCGCGCAAGGTTTCCACGTCGAGGTCGTTGGAAGGTTCGTCCAGTAGCAAGACATTGCCGCCGGCGATCAAGGTTTGGGCTAAATGAAAGCGTCCACGTTCACCGCCGGAAAGATTGCCAATAATTTTTTGCTGATCGCTGCCTTTAAAATTGAAACGCCCGAGGTAGGCACGTGCCGGCGTTTGATATTTCCCTACGGTGAGGATGTCAGCGCCATTGGCGATGGAATCGAAAACAGATTTATCGTTCTCCAGTCCTTCGCGCGATTGATCGACAGCAGCAATTTTGACGGTGGCGCCAATCTCGATTGCACCGCTATCCGGCTGTTCTTTGCCAGTGATCATACGGAACAGGGTAGATTTACCCGCACCATTAGGGCCGATAATGCCGACGATGGCGCCGGCGGGCACGCTGAAGCTGAGGTCGTCAATCAGCAGTCGATCGCCGTAGCTCTTGCTAACGTTATTGAAGTCGATGACTTTGTCGCCGAGGCGATCGCCGACAGGAATAAATATTTCCTGGGTTTCGTTGCGTTGTTGATATTCCACCGAACTGAGTTCGTTGAAACGCGCTAAACGCGACTTGGATTTTGCTTGGCGTGCTTTGGGATTCTGTCGCACCCATTCCAATTCTTGCTTCATCGCCTTCATATGGGCATCGACTTGCTTTTGCTCAGTTTCCAGCCGTGCTTCTTTTTGCTCCAGCCAGCTTGAATAGTTGCCTTTCCAGGGAATACCGCGACCGCGATCCAATTCGAGAATCCATTCCGCTGCGTTGTCCAGGAAGTAGCGGTCATGGGTGACGGCGACGACAGTGCCGGGGAAGCGCACTAGAAACTGTTCCAGCCAATCGACGGATTCTGCATCCAAGTGGTTGGTGGGTTCGTCCAGTAACAGCATGTCGGGTTTGGATAGCAATAACTTGCACAGCGCAACACGGCGCTTTTCACCACCGGAGAGATGACCGATGTTGGCGTCCCAAGGTGGCAGACGCAGCGCGTCGGCGGCGATTTCCAATTGATGTTCGGCATCGCTGCCGGAGGTGGCGATGATGGCCTCGTATTTTGCCTGCTCCTCGGCTAGCTTATCGAAATCGGCATCCGGTTCGGCGTAGGCGGCGTACACGGCATCGAGTTTGGCTTGCGCTTCAAAAACTTCTCCCAAGCCACTCTCGACTTCTGCACGCACGGTTTTTTCGGGGTCGAGTTGTGGCTCTTGTGGCAAGTAACCGATGGAAATATTCGGTTGCCATTGCACTTCGCCTTCAAACTCTTTGTCTTCGCCGGCCATGATGCGCAAGACGGTAGATTTGCCGGAACCATTGAGGCCTAAGAGGCCGATCTTCGCGCCAGGGAAAAAGGAGAGTGAAATATCCTTGATGATTTGCCGCTTGGGCGGGACGATTTTGCTCACGCGGAGCATCGACATTACGTATTGGGCCATAGCATCTCTTCAACAATAAAAGGGTGAACAGGAAACAAGCGGGGCCGCATCTGCGGCCCCGCGTTATGGGACACTATTTTACTGCTTTCGAAGATTTATGGGGATGCTGGTTTTGCGGGCACTGGAAAGATTTAGTCTTCGGCTGAACCATCCATCATCTTTTGGTAAGCGAGGCTGTGCAGTAACAAGATGTCTTGTTGTTGTAATTCGTTGAATTGGATGCCATGGTGTTGCTTTTGTTTGTTCTCGCCGCTAGCGCCTTCGACTTGCGTGATCGAACGGATGATACCTTTGGTTTCAATATAACCATCGATTGGACCGAGTTTGATGCGAAAGATGATCAAAATGATATCGCCGACTTTTCCCAGTGTTTGGGCGGACGCAATCAATGCGCCACTCAGACTGACATTGAGAATAAGGCAAGGCATGCTCGGGGACGTTGCGCAGTCTGGTATTTGCACGGTGGCGATGATATTGACGGTTAAGCGTTTGGAGTTACGAATTTCAGCGCCTTGTAATTGCTTGGGGTAGCTCAGATGCAAATAGGGTGTTGGTGCATTGCATACGCGGACGACGCTGGCAGTGAAGCCAAAGGCGGTTTTGCCGGTAAAGGCACGCACGATAAAATTTTGTCCTTCACGTATGAACATGACTTTGCCATCGTTGTTGGGTGTGCTGATCAACAAACTGACCCCCTTGATATGACCCAAATATTTTGCCAGGTGCCGTTCAGCTTCCGGCTCCGTGGAAATTTGTAGTTGTAGCCGACTACCGACGGGTAATTTAATTTCATCAAAATCGTAGTTGCTAGGGTCCGTATTGCTTTCGCCATTGGCCGTCGGTTTGGCCATCGGTACACCTTGTGCAGGTGATGCTTCGTTTTTTGATGTCCGAAATAGCCCTCGTTTGATCAGTCCTTCCAGCTGCGCGTGAGAGTCGATCATCTCGCCTGCGCGCATGAGCAGATTGCTGTTTTTATCTAAAAGCGCCCATGGTAAAGGCTTCCCGATCTCCAAATCGATACGTCGCAAGGGTATAAGTTTCATGAATTTATTCGGTGTTTAGAAAAAGACTAAATACTTTAACGGCGCTTTCGTGCTGGAGTTTAGGAAAGTTAAGCGGAGGTATTTGGTAAAAAATCCGCTACAATTTCAATGTTGATGGCATGAAATAAAGCTGCCATCGTGGTTTCAGTGTAATGTGGTTCACGAATGAATATGGCTGACTCAACCCGATTTTCTGGAGAATTCAATTATGTTATTGCGACGTGTATTTGCTGCTTGCCTTGTGTTGTTGTTACCGCCAGCAGGGTTCGCCGTGGAATGTAGCGCTACCAGCGGCCCTGCGCGCGTGGCTTTGCTGGAGCTGTATACCTCGGAAGGGTGTAGCAGTTGCCCGCCCGCCGACCGTTGGGTAAGTCAACTTAAGTCGCAGGGCTTTACGGCGGATCGCATCATACCGTTGGCGTTGCATGTGGATTACTGGGATTACATCGGCTGGAAAGATCGCTTCGCCCACCCTATTTTTTCAACGCGCCAGCGTGAGATGGCGCGGTTGGCCGGATCGGGCGTCGTGTATACGCCGCAAGTGATGATCAATGGCCGGGATTTTCGCGGTTGGTTTAGCAGCGGTAATCTTTCCCGGCAGTTGGATGATTTAAAGAAAGCGCCAGCGCGCGCCAATTTGCAACTCAAACTTTCCAGGCCGGCGGCGGATCGCGTTGACACCAGCGTTACGGTGAGCGGCCAAAAAGACAATCTCGTGCTTTACCTTGCGATTTATGAGAATGATCTTTGGTCCGATGTGGCTGCGGGTGAGAATACCGGCGTTAAGTTACATCATGATTATGTCGTGCGTGGCTGGCGTGGGCCCTTTCGGGTTGGCGATGCGCCTTTACTGCAAACCTTACAAATCAATCCGGAGTGGCAAAACGCTAAAACCGGAGTTGTGGCTTTCTTGCAAAATTCGGTGAGTGGTGAAGTGGTGCAGGCTTTGAATCTTAAAATGTGCAGTTAGCTACAAAATGCAAAACGGCAGGGGTTACCTGCCGTTTTGGTATTGCGCTGCACAATCAGGGGAGTGCAGTACTACGCGCTCTTGCTCAAAACACGCACTAAATTCAATTGGCGTATTTCGCTTGCAGATTGATGACGGCACCAGTCTTGGGGATTGAGGACAACGGCGCGACTTCGGCGATGTCTTCGGGTTCGCTGCGATCGAGATGATACAGGGCGACTACGAGTCCCACTGAGGACAGGATTAGAAAATACGGGCCAAACAGCCAGAACACTAAGGGGATTGCGAAGAAGAAGGCGCGCATACCAATGGCGAACATATTCCCGGCGCGTTGCATCCTGCGGCCAACGGCTTTGGGGCTTAGGTTGTGGTTAAGATTGTGCTCAGGCACGTTGATCATGAATACAACGTGGTTAGCCAAGCGCACTGACATGGCGAAGGCAAAGAACGCCACAATGAAATCCACCAGCATCAACATCACTTTCAGAATCCACAACTCAGTTGCGTGAGAGCCGACAATGCTCAGTGCGTGCCAGCTGTGCGAGATGTTTTCGGCTTGGCCGGATAGCGTCAGCGTGCCGACGATAAGGAGTGCGGCAGTGGAAGCCATGAGCGATGCGCCCATGACGAAGTTGCGCAGCGTTTGCACTGCCATCACATCCTTGTTGGTGTTGCGCATGATATTTTCCACCCAGAGTTTACGCGCCAAAGCGTTCACGCCATGAATGGTGTAGGTGGGGTTGTCACGCGTCTTGATATGCAGAAAGTAGTAATAGGCGGAAACCACCAGGGCGCTGATGATGAAAGCCGTTAAGTCCGTTTGTAATTCAAATAATATATTCATCTTTCAATACCTCAAAAATTCTTTAGCCGTTTTGTTGCGTTGCCTACTATTTACGCCGCAGAACGGAGTTGTTGAAGGGGTGGCATGACTGCAGGGCGGCTTTGCGCAGCTTGAAATATCTGGGCTGAACTGACGTCTTTATGAGGAGTTGGCTGTTTGTCCATTGTATTGATCAGTGTTTCAAATTCACCGATATTTCCCACATTGGCGAAGGCTAAGGCGTTCAGTAAGGTTTTTCCGTTTTGGATGATTTTTTTCATGATGAGTCTCCTTAAAATAAGTCGTTGCGATAACTCTTATTTAGCAGAGATCGTGCCAACGATTTAATCTATTGTTATTTAAGTATATTTTATTTTTAACTGATTTTATCGGCTTTCCATGTGTTGCATTATGAAACGTATGAAACCTAAGCCTTTTTGCAAACTATTGTTATTAAAAGATAAGTTAATAGTTTTCGGGAATGTTGCAAATATTGGGTTAGTGTCGCAAAATGCAACAACCGATTGCGGCGTTGAAGAGGCAAAGTAAACGATGACACTCCTGACCAAGATTCCATTGTTGCGCCATTCGCTACGGGGAAAAGTGACCTTGGGTTACTACGCTGTGGCTGCCGCGATTCTCGTGGCTTCGTTGTTTTTTGTAGGTGAGTTGCGAACCTTAGAAGAGCGCGTGGTTCTGGGGCAACGTGCGACGGATTTGTTCGATTCAGTCCTGGAAATTCGCCGCTTTGAACGTAATTATTTTCTGTATCACCAGCAGCATGATCTTGAAGAAAACAATCGCTACATCAAACTGACACAGCGCTTTCTGAATGATAACCAAGCAGCGTTCTTGGCGATTGTGTCATTGGATAGACAGGAGCAGTTACAAGCGCTCCTCAACGAATATCAGTACCAAATATCTGCTTTACCCACCGCGAATCAGAAACAACTTCTTTTACTCGAACCGCGTGTTCGGAGCTTGGGCAAGGAAGTCGTCAATATTGCAGAAGACATGGCGACGTTGGAGCGGCGGCAAATCCAATCGACGCTTGTTGCGTTCCGTAATTTGTTGCTGGGCGTGATTTTAGGAATGGCGCTGCTGATTGTGGCGCTGGGCCGTGCATTGTCGCAACGTGTGGTGCGACCATTACAAGCAATCGAAGACAGTGTCGCGGCGATTAAGGCCAATCATCGAGGAACGCTGGCTCCGCCTTCGGATGACCGCGAGATTATCTCGATCATCGCAGCGTTCAATCACATGTTGAAGGAGTTGGATTTGCGTCAAAAGTCCCTGATGCGCTCCGAGCGTTTAGCCTCTTTGGGTACGATGCTCTCGGGGGTGGCGCATGAGCTGAATAATCCACTTTCCAATATTTCGACTTCTTGTCAGATTTTGCAGGAGGAAGTGGGAGAAAGCGAACCGGAAACACAGAAAATGTATCTGGGTCAGATTGATCAGCAGACCGAGCGTGCGCGGGTCATCGTGCGTTCCTTATTGGATTTCTCGCGCGAGAAAGCGTTTAAGAAAAACCCGGTTATGTTGCGGCCGCTGGTGCAGCAGACGGTGGGTTTTGTACGCGGTCAAGTATCGGCCAAGTCGGTGGTTCAATTGTCAATTTCCGAGACGCTCAGCGTGCCTGCGGATGCGCAACGCTTGCAACAGGTATTTGTGAATTTGATCAGCAATGCGCTCGAAGGTTTGGGGGCGGATGGACAAATTGTTATTTCTGCACAAACGCTGGTGGTGAGTGAGCCACCGGTCGGTACCGCCTTGGGTTCGGGATGCGACTTCGAAGGCGAAGTGGTCGAAATCCGGGTAGCCGATAATGGGCCAGGTATTGCACCAGAAATTTTGCCACGCATATTCGATCCATTTTTTACCACCAAGGAAGTCGGGCACGGCATGGGTTTAGGTTTGTTCGTGGTGTATGAAATTATCGAAGAACATGGTGGGTGTATTGCGGTGCAGAGCTTGCCGGGGCAGGGGGCTACATTTTGCATTCGTCTCCCGCTGCAAGAGGATATTGATTCAGCGGCGATGCTGGACAGCCAGGGAGCGCAATCATGATAGGTAGATTACTCATTGTCGATGACGAGGAGATCGCGCTGCATAATCTACAGCACGTTATGGAGCGGGCGGGCTATGAAGTCAGCGCAACGCAAAATGGCGCCCAGGCCATCAGTTTATTAGGCGCGCAAACGTTCGATGTCGTGTTGACCGATCTACGCATGGAAGGCGTGGATGGCATGGATGTGCTGAAAAAAAGCCGTGCCTTGCAGCCAGAAGCGGAAGTGATTTTCATCACCGGCTTTGCGACGGCGGAATCCGCGGTGCAAGCCTTGAAGCATGGTGCGTTTTATTACATCGCTAAGCCGTTCCGTCTCGATGAAGTACGTAAAGTCGTGGCTGAGGCATTGGCAAAGGTACTGTTGCGTCGCGAAAACGACGCGCTCAGACGTGAAGTCGAGCACTATCGCGATGGTGAAGGTATTGTGACCCAGGATGCCGATATGCAGCGGCTGTTAGGCATGGCGCAGCAAATTGCACCGACAGACTGTAGCGTACTGATCACGGGTGAAAGTGGGACAGGTAAAGAACTATTTGCCAAGTTCGTGCATAAGCAGAGCTTGCGTCGCGATGGGCCTTATACCGCAGTCAACTGCGGTGCATTCAGCGAACAGTTGCTCACGAATGAATTATTTGGGCACGAGAAGGGTGCATTCACAGGTGCGATTGCCTTGAAAAAAGGGTTGATCGAGGTAGCTTCGGGCGGCACCTTGTTTCTTGATGAAGTCACGGAAATGCCCCCCTCCATGCAAGTGAAATTATTACGGGTGCTGCAGGAAAAAGAAGTGCTGCGTGTTGGGGGCACGCGTGCAGTGAAGTGCGATGTCAGGATATTGGCGGCCACCAATCGCGACGTTACGGAAGCGGTCAAGAATGGCAGTTTTCGTGAAGACCTCTACTTTCGCTTGAATGTCGTTAACTTGAACATCCCGCCGCTCTCACAACGCAAGGGTGATATTCCACTCTTGGCGCAGCATTTTTTGCTTAAATTTTCAGCGCGCATGAATAAGCCGGTCACCCGTATTTCACCGGAAGTCCTGGATGCGCTGATGGGCTACGCGTACCCAGGCAATGTGCGCGAACTGGAGAATATGATTGAGCGCGGCACCGCGATGGCGCAAGGCGATACGATCGAATTAACCCATCTTCCAGAACAATTGCAGCAAGCTGGAAATTTCAGCTTGCGTAAAATTGATGGGGCCTTTCCCACGCTGGAAGTGCAGGAACGCGAATACATTCGTCGAGTGCTTGAAGAAGTGAAGGGCAACCAAACTGCGGCGGCACAAATTCTCGGTATCAATCGAGCGTCGTTATGGCGCAAGCTCAAAGCGCAGCAGGCTGAAGAAGAGGCGCCAGACTGAACGAACCCGGTTACAAAGTGTTACATCTGGCTTGTCAGCGATGGTGGTGTTGGCTCGTTAATGGCTGTGTAGAGATTTTAATCTCACACCATAATAACGGAGGGCCATATGTTTATACGTACCATCGCCATTGCTGTTTTAGCTGTTTCGGGTTTTATTGCCGCGCCAGCACAAGCGCGCGTCGACGTTAATATCGATCTGGATTTCAGTCCGCCACCACCACGCGTTATTGTCGTTCCGTCGCCGCGCCATGACAGTGTTTGGTCGCCGGGTTATTGGGCCTGGGATGGTCGTCACCATGTGTGGGTTGAAGGACGCTGGGTTCGTGCGCGCGAAGGCTATCGCTGGATTCCCGAACGCTGGGAGGAGCATGACCATCAGCGCTATCATTTTGAACCGGGTCGCTGGGAAAAATCACATAAACATGATCGTCATGAGCATGATCGCGGTCATGACCGTGGTCATCGGGATAAGCACTGATCCTAAATGCTAAGCCAGCGTTCCAGACATCTTGGTAACGCTGGCTTGGCCCTTGACACATTACGTTACAATTTCGCCAGACCGTTGATGATGTGATTCGTCATAATCCATACCATGGATATACCTGCCAATATACTAATCGTCGATGATGACCGCGACATTCGCACGCTGCTAGCCGAATACTTAGAACATAACAACTTTCGGGCATTTGTCGCCGCTGACGGTAGCGGAATGCGGCATTTGCTAGAGAAAGAGCAAATCGATTTGATCGTTCTGGATCTGGGGTTGCCGGGCGAGGACGGTTTGCAATTGTGTCGATGGCTCAGAACTAAATCCCAACTCCCTGTCGTGATGCTGACGGCGCGAGGTGAGCCGCTGGATCGAATCCTTGGTTTGGAAATGGGCGCGGACGATTACCTGGTCAAACCCTTCGAGCCGCGCGAGTTGCTGGCACGTATTCGTAATGTGTTGCGGCGTCATCAGCCATCAGTAGAGGGTGAAAGTCGAGAAGCGAAGCGCATTCTTTTTTCGACTTGGACGCTCGACCTGATCGCGCGCCATTTGCTAACTCCGCAAGGAACTGCCGTCATGCTTTCGGGTGCGGAATTTCGACTGTTGAAGATTTTCCTACAGCATGCGAATCGAATTCTCAGTCGAGATCAATTGTCGATTTTGATCAAAGGGCATGATGCGGATCCCTTGGATCGTTCGATTGATCTTCAGGTCAGTCGTCTGCGTCAAAAACTGGAAGACGATGCTAAGAGCCCATCCCTATTAAAAACCGTGCGCAATGAGGGGTATATCTTAGCTTCCACTGTGCGCTTGGAGAATTGATTTGAGTGCATTTTTTAATTCGATGGCTGGGCGGGTATTCATCATTCTCGTCGGAGGTATTCTTGCCTCGGCTGCTCTAACTTTATTGTTGGCTAATCGCGAGCGACAAGCGTTCGTCGAGCATATCCGAACCTTCCATGCTTCAGAGCGCATGTTTCAAATCGTGACCATGTTGGAAGCATCTCCGCCAGAAACGCGTGAAAAGACGCTCGCCACACTGAGCCGAAATGGTTTGGTGGCGGAATTTTCCAGTGGCGTACAACTGGAAGGCACGCCAGAACCATTGTTGACTTCAAAGCTGCAAGAGCGTCTCGGCCAGAACTATAAAGTGATTGCAATGTTGAGTGAGTGCCTGCCGAAAATTGCCCAAACAACGCAATCGGTCAATCACCGTCTTTGTCGCGCGGCGATGGTCACTTTGCACGATGGGAAATTTTTGCATCTTGCATTGCCACCGCAACCGGAGCGTTCGACTTTTCAGAGCATGCCGCATTGGCTGTTGTATGGTCTGATGTTTACGGCTTCTTTGGGGCTTTTAGCCTATGTCGTCACACGCATGGCGACGCGACCGCTCAGACTGTTGGCAACCGCTGCAACCGGGTTGGGAAACAATATCGAGGCGCAACCTTTAGTCGAGGCAGGCCCAACCGAAGTGCGAGAGGCTGCAGCAGCGTTCAATTTGATGCAAACGCAGATAAAAGATTTTGTCCAAGAGCGAACGCATTTATTGGCGGCGATTACGCACGATCTACAGACACCGTTAACGCGGCTGCGCTTACGCCTAGAAAAAGTTCAAGACGAAGAATTACGAGCACGATTGATTGGGGATATGACGGCCATGCAAGACATGATTCGCAACGGTCTGGATTTGGCCCGAAGCATTAATTCCTTGGGTGGATCGACACAGCGCATTGACTTTGACTCACTCTTGAACAGTCTTTGTGATGATGCCGTTGAAGCTGGACAGGAAGTGACGCTTGAAGGAACAACTTATGCATCAATCAATGCCTCACCAGAAGCGATTCGGCGTTGTCTGACGAATCTGATCGATAACGCCGTTAATTATGGCGGTTATGCGCATATCAAAGTGAAGCGTGGGGGCGAGCATATCGTCGTGCGTATTCACGATGGCGGCCCCGGTATTCCTGAAAATCAGTTAGAAAAAATATTTACCCCATTCTTCCGGCTGGAAGGTTCGCGCTCGCGCGAAACCGGTGGCACCGGCATCGGCTTGACGATCGCGCGGAATATTGCCGAACAATCTGGCGGGTCGTTGTTTCTGCAAAATCATCCCCAAGGCGGCATCGAGGCCGTGCTGGAATTGCCGATCGCCTGAATCGTTATTCTGCTTTCTTATAATCAATTTAATTTATTACTAATATAGCCATATTGAACTAGAGTTTAAATTGATGGTTCACCTAATGCGCTACACGAAAAAACCATGCTTGGCTCGATGTGGTTTTTTTATATGCGGTGATATTCAATGAAGTTTAAATATCTGGAGAAGATGATGCTGTTATCACAAAGATTCCGATTAATAGGCCTAATAGCTGTAGCAATGGGCGGTGTTTTGGTGGATCAAGGCGCGGAGGCGGTGCCTCTTTTTGCGCGGCAAACTGGTTTTGAATGTTCTGGATGCCATGTCGGGGGAAACTACCTGGAGCTAACAACGACAGGCCGACAATTTAAATTATTGGGTTATACATTGGGTGAGCGACAAACCATTCCACTCTCTGGAATGGTGATCGCTGGCAATTCGAGATTACGCAACCAGAACGGCACAGCTGATCCGGCTACTGATTTAGCGCATGATCGTGCCACGCAGTTACAGCAATTTTCTTTGTTTAGCGGCGGTAAGATTCTCGACAACGTTGGTGCATTTGTACAATGGACTTACGATGGGGTGGCGCATCACAGTGCGCTGGATAATGTTGATTTGCGCTTTGCAAATCAAACGAGCGTCGCCGGAAAGAACATGATTTATGGCGTGACATTAAACAATAATCCGACTTCGCAGGATGTCTTCAACAGTACGCCTGCCTGGGGTTATCCTTTCAATGGCCCGGGCGGCGCATTTCAGGATTACGGCTCGCAACCGGTGATTATGGGAGCACTTGCGCAACAGGTGGCAGGTGTCGGTGCTTATGCAGACTGGAATAATTTTCTTTATGCAGAAATATCCGGTTATCACACGGCCGATGGCGCGCTCTCATTTTTGCGTTCCGGTACCTATCATTACGCGACCGGTGATACGCCGCCTTATGTCCTGAAGGGAGTCAATCCCTACTGGCGCTTAGCGCTGCATGGTGATAGTGGCCCGCATTCTTGGGAAATTGGCACTTACGGCATGCAGGCTGATCAGTATTCAGATGGCTTAGACGAACATAGCCCGATTAAACGTTTTAGAGACTATGCGTTGGATGGGCAATACCAGTACACGCAAGGTATGCATCATTGGACTGCGCAGGCCACCTATATCCGCGAGAAGCAAAGCTACGATGCCGCGCTTGTTGGAACGGATTATGAAAACGCATCCAACCGGCTGAACTGGGCGCAGATCCGAGGCAGTTATTTTTACCATAATGTGTGGGGTGGCAGCGCTACGTTGTTCTCGAGCAGTGGTAGTCGCGATGCCCTGCATTACGCGGATAACACCAATACGGTACCCAATACGCGCGGGTATATTTTGGAGGTGGATTATTTGCCGATCGATCGCCTGAAGTTGGGGTTGCAGTACACCGGTTACACCAAGTTCAATGGTTCATCGAGCAATTATGATGCTTCGGGTACATTTACCAATCGCAACGCCAAGGACAACAACACGACCTATTTATTTGCTTGGGTGGCGTTCTGATACCGGGCGCACATTTAAAGCGCTCAACAAAAACGGGGCTGAAAGGCCCCGTTTTTGTTGTTGCTGCTAATGGCTATTAATTTGTCAGGCTTTTGCCTTCGTTGTTCTGCGTAGTCGCGCTAACAAACGTCGCGCCAGCTCACCAAACAATTCAGTTTGAGTTGGATGCGGGAAGATGGCTTCGGCCACTTGCGTCAGCGTCATGCCGCCCGATACCATCATCACCGCTGCACCGATCAGCGTATCGGTGTGATCCGCCAGGAAGTGAACGCCGATGATTTTCTGCGAGGCTTTATCGGCCACTAGTTTGATCATGCCGTGCGTTTCGAGAGCGATCATGGCCTTGGCGTCGATGCTCATCGGTATCTTGGCTTCTGCCGCATCGATGCCCTTGGCTTTTGCTTGCGCGACGGAGAGTCCTACGAAACCGGCTTCCGGACGCGAGAAGGTGACGCCGCAATCCAAGTCCTGATTGTATTTCGCAGCATGGCCGGTGAGATTGTGTGCGGCAACGCGGCCCTGGGAGGCGGCAATGGGCGAAATTTTTTCGGCTCGGCGTGGCGTGGGATAGCGATCGCGGCCAAACAGCAGCTAATCATCGAGTCATGCTAAAACGGCGCATCGGCAACATCGATACCGTTACCGCACCAAGCACCAACGCCCCCCCAGCAAGTTGCGCCATGGTTGGTGGCATGCCGACCATCGCACCCACCAACATGGCGGATACCGGCACCAGGTTCAGGAAAATCGCTGTGCGTCCCGCGCCGAGTTTCTGAATGCCGATATTCCAGAACAGATAGGCCAGCACCGTGCCGGCGACGACCATCACCGCCATGGAAGCGCTGGCTTTCACGCCCAGGGGATGCAAGGGTGCGCCGCTGATGAGGGCTGTGCCCAGCAGGAGTCCGGCGCCCACGGTCATTACCCAGGCGGTGTTGCCCATCGGAGCGCCCTGCGGCATGTAACGGCGTCCGAGCACATTGTAAAAAGCCCAGGCCAGGTTGGCGCCCAGCATGAGCAGATCGCCGTGCGCCATGTGCAAGGTCAGGAGTTTTTCGATATCGCCCTGCGCCACGACGATGGCCACGCCGGCCAGTGCGATGGGTAGCGCAAGCAAGTGACGTGCGCTTGGCCGTTCGCCCAGCAAGGCGCTGGCCAGCAGCGTGGTCAGCAGCGGGTTGGTCGCCATGATGAGCGCGGCATTGTCAGCACTGGTGTGCTGGAGCGCGCTGAAGAAAAGCAGGTTGAACGCGGTGATGCCTACACTGCCAAGCAGCAGGTAAGCGCCGGCGTTCTTTCGCAAGAGGCCAGACAAGTCCTCGCGACGCGCGCGGGCAAGGACCATCATCAAGGCCGCTCCCAACATGAAGCGCAGCGCCGCGGCCCATAGCGGCGGAACGTCGGCCAGAATCGGCCCCGCCAGCACGAAGTTGCTGCCCCAGAAGAAAGCCGAGGCCGTCACGAGCAGGTAAATGGTGTTGGTGTTCATGATTTATCCAATCAGAAAAACTATCGTTCCATAACTCTAAGTGGCTAATAGCTCCATAACAAGCTAGACTTTGTTGGTCGAGTGATTAGGAAAACTTAATGGCCCGCCGCTTGCCCCCGCTCAATGCCCTGCGCGTGTTCGAAACCGCCGCGCGCCAGGGTTCCTTCGCGCGCGCGGCGGAAGAACTGCACGTCACACCCGCCGCCGTCAGCCAGCAGATCAAATCACTGGAAGACTATCTGGGCGTCACCTTGTTCAATCGCGGCAAGTCGCTGGAGCTGAGCGAATCGGCCAGAGCGGTGCTGCCGCAAGTGACCGAGGCATTCGATCAGTTGGAGCGGGCCATGGCCCGCGTGCGCGTCGGCAACGACGGCGGGCCGTTGGTGGTATCGGCGCCGCCGGTATTCGCGGCGCGCTGGCTGATTCCGCGGCTGGACGATTTTCATGCGCAGCATGCCGAGGTGGAACTGCGCCTGATGGCGACGCGACGGCTGGTGGATTTCACGCTGGAGGATGTCGACGTCGCCATTCGTTTCGGCGCTGGCGGCTATCCCGGCCTGCGTGCCGAACGGCTGATGACGGAGTCCATCGTCGTCGTGGCCGCGCCCAAGCTCGCGGTGAAAATCAAAAAGCCGGCAGACCTGCTGCGCTGCAATCTGCTCGAAGACCGATGGCACGTGGGCGACGGCAAGTTCCCGGACTGGGACACTCTGCTCGCCACGCTGGGCATCAATGGCAAAACCCCGCCGCGCATTCAGGCCTTCAGCGACGCCAGCCTGGCGATACAAGCTGCCGTCTCCGGCCTCGGCGTGACCCTGGCCTGGAATAGCCTGGTGATGGACGATGTGAAGGCTGGGCATCTGGTGCGCGTATTGGACCATGCGATTCCCACCATGTTGGGCTACCACCTGGTGGTGCCGGAAAATAGAGCGGCTCTGGGTAAGGTGCAGGTGTTTCGGGAGTGGTTGATGGAGCGGGTGACAGAATAAGGATAGGTTCCAATATTGCCTGAGTCATGTAATGCGCATACCATGCGCATTGGAGGTGGTACATGAAAATCACTTATGACCCTGACGCGCGCAAGCGCCCCGTCAATCTGACGCTCAACGAAGACCTGGTCCTCAAGGCCCGCGCCTTGACCGGTAACCTGTCTGGCGCGGTGGAACAGTTGCTCAAGGAGTTCGTGGAACGCACCGAGCAGGCGCGGCTGGCCGAAGCGCGCGCCTTGCAAACCACAATTGCCACCTGGAATGAATTTGGCGACAAGTCCGGCTCATTCGCAGACGAGTATTCCACGCTCTGATGGCCCAATTCGACGTTCATCGCAATACCGGCAAGCACCGGGACGATATCCCGTATGTGCTGGCCGTCCAATCGGCGATTTTCGATGTCTATCGTAGAAGGGTGGTGGTGCCGCTGGTGCGCAAAACCGCGCTCGCCGCCATTGCCGACCATCGTTTCAACCCCAGCTTCAAGATTGAGCGTGTCGAGGTCGTCTTGCATCCTCTGGAAATTGTTTCCATTCCAAACGACAAATTGGGTGAGTTCGTGAAGTCGCTGGCCAACGAGGGTGATCGCATCACGGACGCGCTCGATGTGATGCTGAGCCGCGTGTGGGGGTAATCATTCGGATCTATCAGGCTTGCTCGATTGATTGAAACAACATTTGAAGCTGGTGGAGTAAGGGCGGTGGGCTTGATTGTTGCTAAATGCTTCAATGCAAGACTTGTCCCCGGCGCCTTTAAACTTCTCAGCATGTTTTATGCTTAGGCTAAGCGAGGCGTTAATCGATGAAACCAACTCCGCCCGATGACAAGTTAGCCATGATTTTTTCATCCAATGGTGTGGTTACTCATGAGCCAATATCTCGCCGTCCACCTGATGTGGTTCAGTTCCCGTCGGATGATTTGAGTGATCTAGGAAAAGCTCAGTTTAAGGCAGTCGGAGTTTGCATTTATTGTGGAGCTACGGATGATCTCGATAGGGAGCACATCATTCCGTTTGGGCTTAACGGAACTGCTGTTCTTCATGAGGCGTCCTGTAAGGAGTGCGCCAAAATCACTAGCCACTTTGAAATGCAGGTTCTTCGTGGGGCAATGCGCGATGTCCGGGTTCTTCGCAGATTGAGATCACGAAAGAAGCATACAGGCGTACAACGCGTCCAGCGTTTACGAATGCGGCGTAACGGTATCATTGAGACTGTGGAACTGCCGCTTGAAGACTATCCAGTTCTGCTTCACTTTCCCACTTTTACATTGCCTGGTGTTCTTTCAGGATACGATGGAACTGGAATTCAGATGACCGGCGTCGCCACATTGCAATTTGGGCCGCTTCCACAAGCTGTTGGAAAGAAGTTAGGTGCACAGGAGATTATGTTGGATGCGCAACCAGATCACCCGATTTCATTCGCTAGAATGATTGGTAAGATTGGCTATGCCATGGCGGTCGCCCATGAGGTTGTTAAGGTCACGGAACGCCGACCAGAGATCGTTGCATCTTTACTGAATGAAGTTGACGAAATCGGGCGGTGGGTCGGAACGGTGCCGGGCCCTTTTCGAAAATATTCGGACGGAACGCTACATCGAGTTGCTATTCAACAGGAAGCGAACACCGGACTAGTGGCCGTAGAGATACAGTTGTTTGCGGATTCCGGGGCACCTACATATCTTGTGATTCTTCGATAGGTTAAGAATTTTGTCTAATGTATGGGATTTTGTTTTTGTTGAGTCAATTTTGTTGTTTGCTCATCAGGCACCAAGTTGCTTCGAGGCACACAAATAAAAACGGCGGGGATCACCCGCCGTTTTTATTATCGCATCAGGCTTTCGCCTTCGCTGTCCTTCGTAACCGTGCCAGCAAGCGTCGCGCCAATTCACCAAACAATTCGGTTTGGGTTGGATGCGGGAAGATCGCATCGGCAACCTGGGTCAGCGTCATGCCACCTGAGACCATCATCACGGCTGCACCGATCAGCGTATCGGTGTGATCCGCCAGGAAGTGAACGCCGATGATTTTCTGCGAGGCTTTATCGGCCACCAGTTTGATCATGCCGTGCGTTTCGAGAGCGATCATGGCTTTGGCGTCGATGCTCATTGGGATCTTGGCTTCTGCCGCATCGATGCCCTTGGCTTTTGCTTGCGCGACGGAAAGTCCGACGAAGCCGGCTTCCGGGCGCGAGAAGGTGACGCCGCAATCCAAGTCCTGATTGTATTTCGCAGCATGGCCGGTGAGATTGTGTGCGGCAACACGGCCTTGTGTCGCGGCAGTGTGCGCCAGCATGTAGCCGCCGACCACGTCGCCCACGGCGAAGATGTGCGGGGTGCTGGTGCGGCCTGCGGCATCGGCCTTGATCGCCGCGCCATCGAGCGCTACGTTGGCTTTGTCCAAATTCAGCTTGCTGGTATCTGGGCGTTTGCCGGTGGCCATCAACACGTAGTCGCAGGCGTACTCATTGGCTTTGCCTTCGGCATCGCTGTACTTGATCAGCATCTTGCCTGGTTTGCCGGAGATTTCGCTGATCTTGGCTGAAGCGACCACTGGGAATTCAGCGGTGAGAATACCGGTGAGTTGTTTGGCGATTTCCTCTTCGATCTCGGCCAGGATGCGATCTTTAGCTTCGAGCATGAGGATGTCCGCGCCGAAGTCTTTCCAGATTTGCGCCATCTCCACGCCGATCACGCCGCCGCCGATGATGCCGAGTTTCTTTGGTGGCTTGGCCAAATCCCATACGGTGTCGGAGGTGATGACGCCGCCGGTTTTTAAGCCCTCATGCGCGCCGGGAATTGGCGGAACGAAAGGTGGAGCACCGGTAGCAATCACGGCTGCGCCGAAGGTGATTTTATAAGCATCACCAGTCGCGGGTTTGATCTCGGCCGTGTGTGCGTCGATGAAAGAAGCAAAGCCTTCGCGCACGTCAATCTTCACACCTTTGTCGGTTTTTAGTGCGAGTTCGCCGCGGGTTTGCAGAATATTCTTGCGGTGTGCTTCAAGCGTTTCCCACGCCATCTTCGGCTTGTCGGTGCCAGTAACACCTTTGGCTGCATCATGTGCACGGTCGCGGATGATGTCGGCGGCGTGGCGCCAAGCTTTAGACGGGATGCAACCACGCCACAAACATTCGCCGCCGGGGAAGGGCGCGTTGTTGACCATCACGACTTTCACGCCATGATCGGCCAAGTCGCGGGCGCAATCTTCGCCACCAGGGCCGCCACCGATGACCAGTACTTGCGTATCCCAGTTGCCTTCGGGAATTGGGGATGTCGGTGCCGTCGCTTCTGCACCCGCCATCCAGTTTTCCGGATTTTCGATCGCAGTTTTCAGATCGACCAAATAACCGGCAACGTCCGCACCATTCAATACGCGATGATCGGCGGTGATGGTGAAGGGTGTGCCTAAGGGCGTATTGGCGGCAATCGCCAGAATCGCCGCGATGCCCGGGGTGGGAATGGCGGTGAAATGGGTGATGCCGAACATGCCCATATTGGAAATGGTGAAGGTCGGATTGGAAAACTCTTTGGGTGCCAATTTGCGCACGCGGGCGCGTGGCACCAAGTCATTCCAAGATTCTTGCAGCGATTCCAGGCTGCGCGATTCGGTGTTAGTGAGAATAGGTACGACCAAGCCACCATCGTCGCTCTTCACGGCTAAGCCGATATCGTGATTGGCGCGCTCGATCAGCTTGTCGATTGGTTGATAAGCCCAGTTCATGCGTGGATAGTTTTGCATCGCGACTGAACAGGCTTTGGCAATGGCCACCGTCACCGACACTTTGCGCGCTTTAGCGGCCGCAGTGAGTTTGCCGGTGTCGATATTCATCGTGGCGGTAAAGGTCGGCAGGGTGAGCGAAGCCGCCATCGTGTGCGACACAGCTTTTTCCATCGACGTCATGTTGCGGCCTTCGCCCGGCACATCGACCTGCGGCAAGCTGTGCGCGACTTCTTTCATCGAGGGGCGTGCGCGCTGTACGTCGGCGGCGGTGATGACACCTTCCGGTCCGCTGCCAGCGACAGAGCTGATTTCCACACCCAAGGCACCGGCCACTTTACGCGCGTAGGGCGAAGCCTTGCGACCAGCGGGGCGGGGAACAGGTTTGGCGTTAGCTGCAACAGCGGGGGCTACAGCAGATTTAGATGGTGATGCGGGCGCAGTTTTGGTTGCGGGCGCCGGGGCTTTCGCGCTGGCCTGCCCCATGTGATGCACATCGGTGACTTTGTGATCGGCGGTAATAATAACCGCAGTGTCGATGACTTTGCTGGCATCGTTGACGATGAAGGCCATCGGGTGGCCGACTTCGATGGTGCTGCCAACATCGGCCATCGGTCCGGAGAGGAAGCCTTCATGAAACACTTCCACATCCATAATGGCTTTGTCGGTTTCGACCGTGGCGACGATGTCGCCGCGCTTGATGGTGTCGCCGATATTCTTTTCCCAAGTGACCACAATGCCTTCGGTCATGGTGTCTGAGAGTTGCGGCATGACGACCGATACGCCGGCGTGATGCGGGATCATTTCCGACGGGGCTTGTTCGGTAACGACTTCACCGGCCTCAATGGCGAGATCGCCTTGCGTGTCGGTGATATAGCCAAGTGCAGCACCTACGGCGACCGTTGCGCCAACATCGGCGAGCGGGCCAGCGAGGTAACCGGCCTTGAAAACTTCCACGTCCATGATGGCTTTGTCGGTTTCGACCGTGGCCACGATGTCGCCGCGTTCAACGCGATCGCCAGCTTGTTTTTCCCAGGTCACCAAGACGCCTTCGGTCATGGTGTCGGAGAGTTGCGGCATGGTGATTACAAAATGTGATGACATGTTAGTACCCGTGAGGTGTTAGGCGATAGACGATAGGTGTGCGTGGCGGATTTTGTTTTTCCGCCTCACGCTTCACCCCTCACGCCTTACCAAAAAGTTTTAGAACCGCATTCACCACATCCTCATGATCGGGGATGGCTGCCATTTCCAGCTTGTGGTTGTAGGGCTGCGGGACTAAAGCGGAGTGCACGCGCACCGGCGCTGCATCTAACTCGAAGAAACATTCTTCGTTGATGATCGCGATGACTTCGGAGCCGACACCGACCGGCGCTTCATCTTCTTCAGCAATGACGGCGCGGTGGGTCTTGGAGACTGATTTTTTGATACCGGCGCGATCCAGTGGAGCGAGCGAGTAGAGATCCACGACTTCGGCGCTGATATCGTATTGCTTAGCTAAAATCTCTGCCGCTTTCAAACACCAGTGCACCGTGATGTTGTAGCCGAACAAGGTGACATCGGTGCCGGAGCGAGTGATCTCGGAACCTTCCAGCGGGTGGAAGTATTCTTCGTCCGGCACTTCACCCTTCATGTTGTACATGAGCTCGTGTTCGTTGATGAACACCGGGTCGTCGGAGCGGATTGCAGATTTCAGCAGGCCGTAGGCTTGCTTGGGATTGGATGGCGTTACGACGCGTAAGCCAGCGATGCCCATGAAAACTTTTTCCATGCGCGCAGAGTGCTGTGCGCCGAGTTGATGCGCCGTACCGCCGGGGGAGCGAAATACCACGGGCGCCGTCAGTTGGCCACCGGACATATAGCGTACCTTGGCAGCGGAGTTGAACATTTGATCCATGGCTAACCAGGCGAAGTTCACCGACATGATTTCCACAATCGGGCGCACGCCGATAAAGGAAGCGCCGATGGCGAGGCCGGAGAAACCGTTTTCGGAGATCGGTGTGTCGATGACACGCAACGGGCCGTATTTTTCATACAGACCTTTAGTGGCTTTATAGGTGCCCCCCGCAACGCCAATATCTTCACCCATACAGATCACTAACGGATCGCGTGCCATTTCTTCGTCGTGCGCACGCTGGATGCCTTCCCAGTACATTATTTCGGCCATGATTTAATTCCTTTTGAAATTCGTTTCAACGCAAAGGCCGCAAAGGGCGCAAAGGAAAACCAATCGAGCCTTTCTTTGCGATCTTTGCGTCTTTGCGTTTCAGGCTTTTTAAGCAAATACGTATTTTTCGAGATCTTTCACATCCGGTTCCGGAGACTCTTCCGCGAACTTGATGACTTCGTTCTCGATGTAAGCGTCGATCTCTTTTTCCATCGCGTGGTATTCGTCCATGGTCAGCACTTTCGCATCGATCAGACGGTCGCGCACGATGAAGATCGGGTCGCGCTGTTTCCACAATTCTTCTTCTTCGCGCGAGCGATAGGCGCGTGAGTCGGACATGGAGTGACCGCGATAACGATACGTCATCAGTTCCAAGAAGAAGGGGCCTTTGCCGCTGCGCACATAGTCCACTGCTTTGCGCGCGTGCTCGTAGACCACGTCGATATCCTGGCCATCGCATTGCGCTGATTCAATGCCGTAGCTGCTGACACGTTTGAATTGGTCCACCACTGCGGTGGAGCGGTCAATCGCGGTGCCGATGCCGTATTGATTGTTTTCGCAAATAAACAGGCAGGGCAATTTGTAGAGCGCGGCCATGTTCAATGTTTCGTGGAAAGTGCCTTGGTTGTTCGCAGCATCGCCCAGGAAGCAAATCGAAATTTCATCGCCGCCCTTGAGTTGAATACCTTTACCGATACCGGCAGCCAGCGGGAAGGGGCCGCCGACCAGTGCATAGCCACCCATGAAGCGGTGCTTCACGTCGAAAATATGCATCGAGCCGCCACGGCCTTTGGATGAGCCGGTTTCTTTGCCATACAGTTCGGCCATAACTTCTTTGGGATCGGAACCGCATTTGATGGCGTGCACATGATCGCGGTAGCCGGTGATCACGTAATCGTGGCCAGGACGCGCTGCTTCCATTACACCGAAGCAGCAGGCTTCTTGACCCGGATAGAGATGTAGAAAGCCGCCGATCTTGCGTTCGATATAGGCTTGGTAGCAACGTTCTTCGAAGCGGCGTGCCAGTACCATCTCACGCAAAACGCGTTTCTTGTCTTCCAGTTTCATACACGATTCCTTGAGTAGCCGGGGTTAGCCGGTTGATTTGGCGCCTTCAGTCACCATCATTTTAGCGGTGGTGCTGAATGAAAAATATCGATCGGTGTTGTTACGGGATTCAGCAGCCTTACGCCTTTTATATTATGGCGTGGTCATTAACACCTAAAGCATGATCCTTTATTGCTTCAGAGTGACCCGAACAAAGTTTGCTATCATTACGAAAAAGCCCGTATTAGTCAACCCATTAGTGCGTTTTCCCCCATCCCGAAAGGAGGGCACATGCTGCCCAAAGTCATTGAAAATAAGCAACTCATCAACGCCCAGCAAATGCAGGGGGCGAGCCATGTGCTGATGGTGCTACCGCGCACTAGCCATCGCGAAGTACTGGAAAAAATTCCGCAGTTAGAATTATTGCGTCGCGCACTGAAACGTAAGCGCATGCAAGCGGATGAATTGGCCAAGTCGCCGATTGCAACCGATTTACCCCATGGTGGCGTGGCGGCGTGGCTGATCTTGGATGAAAACGCTAGCCGTTTCGAGCAACATACCGCGCTGCGCAAGGCCATGGGTTTGTTGATCGACGATCAACCGCACGAAATCGTCTTGGCGGTTTTTGGCGATAGCCAGCAACGCGCATTCGCGGCTGAATTGGCGGTGTATGTGGCCTTGATTAATAGCGCGGCACTACCTAGCCGCAAGCAAAAATCCAAAACGGAACAGGTTAAAAAAATTGTCGTGTATGGCGATCAGTCTCGTCATCACCATGCGAATGCACTGGCTACGGCTGAAGGCAATAGCTTAGCGCGCGAGCTCACCATGTTGCCACCGAATGAGCTGACGCCGACGCATTACCGGGCTCGGGTGAAAAAGTTGGCGCGCACCGAGGGTTGGAAGATCCAGGAATTTGATTTCAAAAAATTGAAGAAAATGGGGGCGGGGGCTTTTGTTGCTGTCGCGCAGGGTAGTCACGAACAAGATGCGGCGATTGTGCATTTGAGCTATTCACCCAAGGGCGCCAAGCAGCGCATTGCGCTAGTAGGCAAGGGTATTTGTTTCGATACCGGCGGGCATAACCTGAAACCCGCTAAATACATGCAAGGCATGCACGAGGACATGAATGGCTCGGCGGTGGCGCTCGGCATCTTGCTCGCGGCTTCGCGCTTAACATTGAAAACCGGCATCGACGTGTGGCTGGCGATTGCGCAAAACCATATTGGACCATTGGCGTATAAGCAAAACGAAGTGATTAAGGCCTTGAACGGCACCACCATCGAAATTGTGCACACCGATGCCGAAGGTCGCATGGTGTTGGCGGATACGCTGAATCTGGCAGCACGCGACAAGCCCGATGCGATGATCGATTTCGCTACCCTCACCGGCAGCATGGCGGTGGCGCTGGGTAGTCGCTACAGCGGTATTTTCAGCAATCGCGAGGCATTGATTACGCAAGCGATTGCGGCAGGCAAGTTGAGCGGTGAGCGCGTGAATGCGTTTCCCTTGGATGCCGATTACGAGCCGGCCCTGGATAGCAAAATCGCCGATATCAAACAATGCACCATGGATGGCGAGGCGGATCACATTCTGGCCGCACGTTTCTTGATGCGCTTCATCCAAGAGCGACCTTGGTTACATATGGATTTGTCTGCATGTAGCTGCGAAGGTGGTCTCGGTGCGGTGGCCAGTAACGTTACGGGCTTTGGCGTGGCGTGGGGTGTGGAACTATTGCGGCGAATGTAGGGGCGTAGTGAAAACCTTATCGCGCTTGCGCTTGCGGCTCGGCGGATAACAAACTGGACAAAAGTGCGCGTAGCTTGGCACCGGAAAGCGGCTTGTGCGCGATAGGGAAACCGGCAGCGCGTGCTTCTCGCAATCGGTCTGGCGCCGTGTCCCCCGTCAACACACCCGCCGGCACTGGTCGGCCGAAATGCGCGATGATCGCATGGATGGCTGCGACGCCGGTTGCGCCGTCCCGCAAACGGTAATCGGCGAGAATCGCATCGGGCACAAAACCGCTGTCGCGCATTAAGTCGAAGGCTTCATCCGCCGATTCTGCGACAACGACAATACAACCGAAGCGCTCCATGATCACGGCCGCAGCCTCGCGCACCATTTGATCGTCATCGATCAAAAGAATGTTTTTGCCGACAATGTCGTCCGCTATCACGGTTTGTGCAACAGCATCTGAAGTCAATGGCCTGCCGCGGGGAACCGTAATGCTGAAGATTGATCCGCGCCCTTGCGTGGAACGCAGATCAAGCGAATGGCCAAGCAATCGCGCCAAGCCATCGGCGATGGCCAATCCCAACCCCAAGCCCTTGTTGCGGTCGCGCTCCGGATTGCCGATTTGCTGGAACTCACGAAACACCAAGTGCTGCAGGGGCTGAGGAATGCCGATGCCGGTATCGTGGATCTCGATCCTAATCGCATTTTCATCACGCCGACAGCCAATCAGTACACCACCTTTGGTGGCGTACTTGATGGCATTTGAGACAAAATTGCGCAGGATGCGATCCAAATGCAACGGATCGGAGCGCACCCAGACAGCAGTCGATAGGACGCGCAGTTGTAGCCCTTTGTCTTGGGCTTGGCGCGAGAAATCTTGCGCAATGCGCGTGAGTAAATCGCAGAGGGAAAAATCGCAGACTACCGGGTGGAGGGAGCCAGCCTCGATGAGAGATACATCAAGCAGCGCATCGAGAAGTGTTTGAAATGTCTCGCCCGTAGCGCGGATGCTATCGACCAGCGGAAGTAGGTGGGGTGCATTTAAGTCATGAGACAGCGCATCTGCGTAGAATGCCAACGCCTGTGCCGGCTGCCGTAGGTCGTGACTGACAGCGGCAATGAAGCGATTTTTTTCCTTGTTGGCGCGTTCCGCTTTATCTCGCATATGCTGGGTCTCCGCGACTTGAGCAGCGAGTTTTCGATTGGTAAGCACGATGAAGCATAGCACTATCATCGATAACGTTATCAGAATTGCCGCAACCGTCAGCAATCGATATAACCAAGCGTAATCCTGGCGTGGATTCGGATCGTACAAGAAACCCTTCTGATTGAATTTGGCGGGCATCATGCCAAGCTCGGCGTAGACTTCAGCGATATGTTGCCAACGCCCAGGATTCATGTAACCGATCTCGACGAATTCCGGGATCATGTTTTTACGTAGCTCGGTGGCCTCGAAGACAAGCGCTTCACGCGATCTGCTTGGATTATGTTTGGCGTGAATCAATTCTACTATTTCATCGATATGCTGCATTGCATATTCCCAGCCCAGCAGAGTTGCTTTACGAAACGCATTGACGCGCTCCGGATACTCCTCGATCTGGCGTTCTGTAGTGAAAATGTTGTCGCCATAAAAATCGACACCGCCTTCTCTAGGAGAAAATATCAAATAAGGAATATGCGCTTTTTCCAGTTGGTATGGTTCAACGCTGGAAAAGGAGGATTGCGCGGCAACCTTTCCTGAAATGAGATCGCCAAGATCGAAGGAATGACGCAGCATCACGATCTTCCCCAGCACACCTTCGCGCCGTAAATAGCCAAGATTGCTGGCAGCATTGGGCTCGATCATCACCTTTTTGCCAATGAGGTCATGAATGTTGTCGATGCCCGAGCTGCGCAGCGTGATGAGTACCGAGGGCGAATGCTGAAAAATCACTGCGAGCACGACCACCGGTTTGCCCAGCGCTCGTTGCAGCAGAATACTGCTGGTTCCCACGCCGAAATCCGCCTTGCCGTTTAACACTTCGGCTTCGGTATCCATGCCCGGTTGCGCTTCAATAAGCGTGACGTCAAGGCCCTCGGCTTTGTAGAAGCCTTTTTCCAACGCGGCATAGAATCCTGCAAA
>JAHECG010000095.1 GCA_024641855.1 Betaproteobacteria bacterium
GGTGGCAATGAGGCATCGATGAGTGGAAAGAAATTTTGCGTCGCTAACGTGGCGATCATGGCGCCGAGTTTGTGGCCATTGGCGGCAAAGTAAGGAATGGCTAGTGCGAACTGATGGTTCGGAACGACAAACAACAGTGGTTTTTGCTGCGTCGTCATGGCTGGCACAATCCAGTTTTCCGATAAAGGTTTGGCGCGGCACCAGACAGATCCACGCGTATCGGTAAAGGCCAAATTTGTGTATTGCGGAAAACGTTGTAATTGTCGCGCAAGAAAAGCGTTGCATGCTGCCGCATCATATTTTTGCACGAGCGAAATACTGGATAAGGCCTGCAAGACTTGTTGTGCGCGTTCTAGATGCATTTGCGCATCAGTGGCAGCAGCTTGCGCCTTTTGCAAAGCATGCGTTTGGTTCAGTTGAGGTGTGCTGCGTGCGGCATTATCGCTACGCCAAGCCAAGCCCGTTAACAATAAAATAATGCAGGTAAAAACAACGGGTTTCACACTAGAAAGCGATAAGCGATGCGTGAATGTGGCAACCGAGTTTTTCATGACGTTGCACGTTGTTGGAGCGACGCTTAAAGCATAGAAGAATTGTTCGAAAAAAGGCAGTTACCGATTGTTAACTTGTGTATTGAGCTTGAGTTGTTAGATGACAAAAATCAAGGGCGCAGTACGGGCGCGTCAAAACCAAATTTCAGGGTAGCGTCTTGATGTGGGGATGTTGTTGACCAGAACGGCCACGACCAACAGGATCAATGGTCCGACCGTGGCGGGAATCAGCACATAGATGAAGCTTAGTTGATGAACTTTGACGGAGCCGATCACTGCGATCAATGCGGTTGCGCCACCGGGCGGGTGTAGCGTGCGGGTGGCATGCATCACGGCAATCGCTGTTGCGACTGCCATCGCTTCCGCAAGCCAGGGATAAGCGTGGAACAGTTTCCAGCATAGGACGCCGACGATGGCGGAGAGGATGTGGCCGCCCAGTAGATTGCGTGGCTGGGCCAAAGGGCTGCGTACCGCACCGAAGATCAGCACCGCAGAGGCGCCGAAAGAGCCGATCATCAGGGTGAGATCGAGGCCTTGGAAAAAGAATTGATCCACCCAGGCTACGAGTGCGATCCCGAGGAATGCACCGACCCAAGACCAGAAGATTTCGGCGTTGCTGACGCGCGGCGGACTGCCGCGCGTGGTGCCACGCATCTTGCGGAAATATTCGGAGAGCTTCAGCTTAAAATTCCCAAGTGATTTGCGGTTAAGAAGTCTTTGCGAAAAAGTAAACCGAGAAGGCGGCCATCGTTTTCTACAACGGGAAGGCTGCGCCCATCATGCTGATGAAATGCGCCGATAATGTCTTTGAAATCGGCATTAGGGGCGATCGTAACCGGTGGAGTCGTCATGGCTGCGCGCACCGTCGTTTCATGGCAACGGTGCTTAAACTCGAATTTGTCATCCAACATCAGCAGTAACAGTTCCAAGAAAGTATCCGTGTTTAATCGGCGCAAAAAATCAGTTTCGGTCAGTATTCCGATCACGCAACCTGCGGCATCCACAACGGGCAGCCCTTTGTAGCCGGATCGTACGAGCGCCTTGGCGGCTGTGTCGAGGGGCATATCGCCCTGCAGTGGTTCAATCCCGGTGCGCATCAGGCTGCCTGCGTTGACGGTACCGAACAGGCGCCCCACGGCATGGTGATGCGCCAAATGATAGATGGTTCGAAAATCGTCGGTACTGATGTCGAGGTAGCCGGGGATATGCTGCATTGCATCCAGAATATCGGCATCCGTCAGTTCCATTTCAGGCAGCGCATCGTCGGCAATGGTTGACTTTTCGTGCGAGGAATCTTGCATGGTGCGGCACCCATCAAGCGCTTAGAAGCTTGTGATTCTAGCAGCTTGCCCACTGGATCAAAAGGAAGGGTGTGATAACGAACGCTTAACCCAGCTTAGCGCGAAATAGAAAAAACACTGCACCCATTAAGCACACGCCCGCCCATAGGTAATCCAGCGTCAGTTTTTCGCGTAAATAGAGTAGCGAAAATGGCACAAAGACCAATAGCGTGATCACCTCCTGCATGATTTTCAACTGTCCGACGGACATTACCTGATGGCCAATGCGATTCGCTGGCACTTGGAATTGATATTCAAAAAAAGCGATGGCCCAACTCACCAGTGCCGCGAACATCCAAGTTTTATCGGAGAGATTGCGTAGGTGCGCATACCAGGCAAAAGTCATAAAAATATTGCTGCAGATTAGTAAACCAGCAGTGAATAGATAAGGGTGAGAGATCATGAATTGAGTCGCGGAAGAGTCGAGGCACTATTGTCATTCGGCCGTTCGATTTATGAAAGTGTTTTGCGTGCATTTCGGATAAAGCATCCCGTCAATTATGTTTTACTTAATTGGGTGTATACCGGCTGTTGCGCCGCAATGCTGTGTTGCCACAGTGACGCACAATTTTACGCACCAATCGCGCTCGGTTGCTGCTCAAGATATTTATGCGGCTACCGATATATATCAACGACTTAAACACTAAGGCTTGGAATATCCGTTTACCGTAATTTTTAAAATAGGTAATACAATCAATACTATGCGCCTAGGATTAAATCAAAAATTGCTACTTATATTTGCGCTTGGAAGCAGCTTGCTGGCGCTTGCCACTGCCTGGGGGATGTGGGTGGGTTGGCAAACTACGCATCGGCTTAATGAGGAAGACGGTCGGTTCATGGAATGGCAACGCAGTATGGATCATGCCGAAAGTGCCTATCAGGAAGAAGTGCACCGCTGGAAAAATGTCTTACTGCGCGGCAACGATGAAGCCAGCGCGCAACGTCAATGGACCACCTACGAAGCCAGCTATCTTGCAGTGGAAGATAGCGTAGCGGCTATCGCTGCAACAATATCATCAGAACAGGCGCGACAGAAACTGGCCATGTTCACATTGGAGCATCAAAACAATCGCGCGCGTTATGCAGAGGCATTTTTGCTGTTGCGCCAGTCTAATTTTAGCGAGGACTCCGCCGACCAGCATGTGCAAGGCATTGACCGTCACGCGATGCAGTTGCTGAAGGAAGCGACGGCCATCGTCTACGAGGATGGCCGTTTTCGATCTAAGCAAACCGTGGCAAGCGCTGAGACCAAAATGCGTATCAGCCTCGCACTGTTCGTGCTTACTTTTATTCTGGTTGCGGCCATCTTTGCGTGGATGATCCGACGCTTTATCACGTTGCCGGCGAGCCATTTAGTCTCAGGGCTTGGTCGCTTGGAGCGCGGGGATTTTATTACGCCAATTGAAATAACATCGCACGATGAGATCGGAGAAGTCGCTACGTCTGCGCAGAAAGTGGTGGTTGAGCTGGGCACATTGATAGCGCACGTCAAGGAATCATCAGGACGGCTGGCGAAAACTGCGCAGCAGGTTGCTGTTGTGTCGGCGATGACCAGTGAAGGCATTCGAAATCAGCGCGCGGAGACGGAGCAGGCCGATCACGCTATTAATGAGATGCGTCGATTTTTAGAACAATCCGTATCCGGCGCTGATGCAGCGATTGCTGCAGCTGAACAAGTCCGTGGTCAGTCGGAAGAGATTGCCCACGTGGTACACGATGCAGCCAATGTCACGCATGCCCTAGCGGTGGATGTAAAGGAAGTGGCTAGTACGCTTCAAGCATTGAAGGAGGAAACCCAGCGTATCGGTAATTCGGTTCAGGCGATTCGGGGTATTGCAGAACAAACTAATATGTTGGCACTCAATGCCGCGATTGAGGCAGCGCGCGCAGGAGAAGCGGGACGCGGTTTTGCTGTGGTGGCCGATGAAGTGCGAAAGCTTGCGCAGAACACACAAACTGCAACCAGCGATATCGAGAAGCGTATCGAAGCATTGCAGAATGGTGCGAATGCCGCCGTTACCGCGATGTTGAGCGGCTGTGCGCGTGCAGATCAAAGTGCCCAGCAAGCGGCAACCGCGAATCAGATGTTGGCTGAAATTACCCAAGCCGCCAGGACCATTCGCGGCGTCAACGAAGATATCGCGCACACCTTGAGCAACCAAACCAACGTGGCGCACGATATCAGTCAGGCGATTATTAATATCGGCCAAGTGATTTCACAAACGGCATTCAGCTCAGAACGATCCGCTTCGGAGGTGGCCAAGGTTGCTTCCGAAGCAGATCTGATGAATGATTTGTTCAGTAAATTTCATGTGCCCTTGTGTGAGTCACCCGAGATATTGTGCGCGGCTCCAGCCCAAAATATGGGCGGTGAAATAGATTTATTTTGATTTATGGACAAGCGTGAACCGCCGTCCGAAATTGATGTTGCTGCCTAAAGAATCACCAGCTCCCCGAAGCACCGCCGCCGCCCGAACTCCCGCCGCCAGAAGATGAAGATGAAGATGAAGATGAAGATGAGCTTGAGCTTGAACTGGAAGAACTTGAACTCGATGATTCTTGCCGTGTCCCGCCCTGGCTTTTACTGACTTGGGTGGGGTCAAACATGACGCCGAAGATCTTGCGGGCTTTATGGGAACGCCCTCTGATGCGGAGCAAGCGCTCTTGAGCCCGATACCGCCGATAGGCTGAGGCAAAGAGTAAGCGTCGGGCCATGATCGTATAAGGAACGATGAGGAAGCTGGCGAAAATAAAGTTCATCCCTGACAACGTGATGACAACCATTGGGTCAGAAACAAAAGCCGCGCCGAACACCGAGATGAAAATGCCGAAAAAGAGGCCGAAAAAGCCGCAGACAATAAAAGGTAGGCGGATATTTTTCCACAATGATCCCGGCTCGCGGCGACCCTGGCGGCGACCATAAAGCACCGCCAACATATACAGAAATGCTGGCACTAAGTTGCAGGTAAAGGCGAGAGCAAAAAGCGCCGGCATGCGGCTCCAGTCAACATCGCTTTGCGTGCTTGCGTCTGAGCTTGGCGCCATGGTTTCGCCGTTGGCGGCCTTGGCCATCACTTCAAATCCCTGCAGCAAACCTTCGGAATATTGTTGCTGGCGAAATGCTGGCTTGTAGATTTCGTCGAGCACGCGCTTGCTGAAGGCATCGGTGATAAAACCCTCCAGCCCGTAGCCTACTTCAATTTTCATTTTTCTTTCGCTGGGAACAATTAGTATCAAGAGCCCATTGTCTTTGCCGGTTTTTCCCAGTTGCCATTTTTCAAAAACGCTAACGGCAGCACTTTCAATCGAATCCTGCTGCAAGCTATTGGCCACGTAGATCGCGGCCCAGATGCCGCTGTTTTCTCGTAACTCGCGTATTCGCGTGAGCAAGGTTTCTTTGTCCGCTGTGCTGAGTATGCCTGCCTCGTCCAGCACGTCACCTTGAAATGCCGGTGACTCAAAGGCCCATGCGCTGTTTGCGTGAAGCGTGAAAACTAGGCATGCGAGAAAAGTCATACGTAGCCATGCCACGGCAACGTAGCGTAGCGAACGTAAGCGGCTAACCGAAAACGGAGATAGGTGAGTCGCTGGGGGCTGTAAGAATGTTGTTTTCAAAAGTACCTCAACACGCAGTCTAACGGGAGATGTTCTCTTTATCCAAGGTGTTTACCTATGATTTCTTGAAATTTTCAAATCGCTGAAGCGTCAGTATGTTCACATGAATGTCGATAACGCCCTGTGCACCAAGCCGAAGCGCGCCAATGTATTTGTGCACCACAAACAAGCGCTTCCTAGTAGGGTGGTTTGTAGCTTAATGGGTAATTGATTGTAAACAAAAGAAAAAACAATCTGGCACGGCGATTGCGTAAGGACGGTGAACAAAGCTTAGAGGCTCACCATGAATTACGCTGCTTATTTAAAGGAAATCGGACGCGGTCCCAACGGCAGTCGACCGTTGGACCAGGAAGATGCGCAGCAACTCATGGGCGCGATGCTCGATGGCGGAGTGCCGGATTTGGAATTCGGCGCTTTGCTGGTTGCGCTGCGCATGAAGGGTGAATCTTTAGACGAGCTGCTGGGCTTTTACCAGGCCGTCGATTCACGCTTGTATAAACTGGCTGTGCCGCCTACTGGGCCGCGTCCAGTGGTCATCCCAACCTATAACGGCGCTCATCACCATCCCAATCTCACGCCCTTGATTGCTTTGTGGTTACGGCAATTCGGCGTGCCGGTGTTGTTGCATGGCGAGATGGAAGGGCATGGTCGTGTTGCTACCGTTCACGTGCTGCGTGAGCTCGGTATCTTGCCTTGTACCACCTTGGCGCAAACCGAAAACCATTTAGCCAATGAACGCTTGGCTTTTGCGCCGACCAGCGTGTTCTCACCAGGCTTGGCAGCACAACTCAGTGCGCGCAATCGGCTCGGCGTGCGCAATAGCGCGCATACCTTGGTGAAATTGATCGATCCCTTTAACGGCGTCGGTTTGCGCTTAGTCAGCGTGAGTCATCCAAAATATCACCAGTTGTTATCAGACTTCCTCACGGCAACAGGCTTTGATGCACTGTTGATGCGCGGCACCGAAGGCGAGCCGTACGCCAATCCGAAGCGCCGTCCAGAGCTTTTATATTTTGAAGGCGGTACGTCGCACGTGTTGTTCGAAGCCGAATCCAGTCCGATCAAAAGCCTGACAGCGCTACCCGACACCTGTGATGCCGTCAGTACGGCACGTTGGATCAAGCGCGTGTTGGCGCGGGAAATTTCGGCACCGTTACCCTTGGTGAATCAATTGGCGTGCTGCTTATATGCATCCGGCTATTCGCAAGACTTTAATCAAGCAAAGGCTATCGCTGCGGTGGAAACCGGCAGCTTGGCGGCGGCTTAATTTTTAATTGTCTACCACAGAGTCACAGAGGCACGGAGAAATGCGAAAAGCTTTCAACGCAAAGATGCAAAGGACGCAAAGAAATACCGAGGGCTTCATCGCGTTCTTTGCGACCTTTGCGTTTAACAGGTTTTTTTGGGAGATATCAGTATGAAGCGTATGAAATTAGTGATGGTTGGTAACGGCATGGCTGGGGTGCGTACCCTGGAAGAGTTGCTCAAGATAGCGCCTGATCTGTATGAGATCACCGTATTCGGCGCTGAGCCTTATGCCAATTACAACCGCATTTTGCTGTCGCCGGTGTTGGCTGGCGAGCAGACCATTAAAGACATCATGTTGAACGATGTCGATTGGTATGAGAAAAATGGCATCACACTGCACCTGAATAAAAAGATCACGCGCATCGATCGTAAAAATCGCACCGTGCATGCAGAAGATGGCACCAGCGCCGAATACGATCGTTTGATTTTAGCGACCGGTTCCAATCCCTTTATGCTGCCGGTACCAGGCAATGACTTGCAAGGTGTGATCAGCTTCCGCGACATTCACGATGTGGACGTGATGGTCGATGCCGCAACTAACTACAAACACGCAGTCATCATCGGTGGCGGTCTACTCGGTCTTGAAGCGGCGAATGGTTTGAAAATGCGCGGTATGGATGTGGCAGTGGTGCATAACTCCGATAATCTCATGGAGCGTCAGCTCGACCCGGTTGCTTCCAAAATGCTGCAAAAGAATTTGGAAGACAAAGGCATGAATTTCCTGGTGGGCAAGCAGACCGAGCAGCTCATCGGCAAAGACGGTCGTGTGAAGGCCGTGCGCTTTAAAGATGGTCAGGAGGTCCCGGCCGACTTGGTGGTGATGGCGGTCGGCATTCGTCCCAACACGACGCTGGCAGAATCGGCTGGTATTCACTGTAATCGTGGCATCGTCGTCAATGACACCATGCAAACCTACGATCCGCGCATCTATGCAATCGGTGAGTGTGTGTCGCATCGCGGTATTGCTTATGGCCTGGTGGCACCCTTGTTCGAAATGGCTAAAGTGTGCGCCAATCATCTTGCGGAATATGGCATCGGCCGCTATACCGGCTCGGTCACTTCAACCAAGCTCAAAGTGACCGGCATCGAACTCTTTTCTGCGGGCGATTATATGGGCAGCGAGGGCACGGAAAATTTATTGCTGTCCGATCCAAAAGGCGGCTTGTACAAGAAGCTAGTGTTGAAAGACAACCGGCTGGTCGGCGCTGTGTTGTATGGCGAGAGCGAAGACGGTAATTGGTACTTCAAGCTGATGCGCGAAGGCACCGACGTTTCCGCTTTGCGCAATCGCTTGCTGTTTGGCGAAACCCATCTCGGCGATGCTGGCCACGGCGGGCAGAGCAAAGCGGCGGCCATGAAAGACTGCGATCAAGTGTGCGATTGTAACGGTGTGAGCAAAGGCGATATCGTCAAAGCTATTGTCACCAAAGGCTTGTTCACGTTGGATGATGTGAAATTGCACACCAAGGCCGCTGCTTCCTGTGGTTCTTGCACCGGCCTGTGCGAACAGATTTTGTCGCATACCCTGGGTGGTGAATACTCCGCACCTGAAGCCAAGCCGATGTGCAAATGCACCGACGCGACGCATGACCAAGTGCGTGCAGCTATTCGCGATCAGAAGCTCACATCCATTCCGGATGTGATGAACACACTCGGTTGGAAGCGAGAAGATGGTTGCCCATCCTGCCGCCCGGCTTTGAACTATTACTTGATTTCGACTTGGCCCAAAGAAGCGAAAGACGATTACCAGTCGCGCTACATCAATGAACGCGCTCACGCCAACATTCAAAAAGACGGCTCTTACTCGGTCGTGCCGCGCTTATGGGGCGGGTCGGTGAGTGTGGATCAATTACGCGCCATCGCCGATGTGGCCGAAAAATTCAATGTGCCGGAAATGAAAATCACCGGCGGCCAACGCATCGATTTATTTGGTGTGAAAAAAGAAGAGTTGCCCGATGTGTGGGGCTTTCTTGCTGACCGCGGCTTGGTTTCCGGCCATGCGTACGGCAAGGCGCTGCGCACGGTGAAGACTTGCGTCGGCTCCGATTGGTGCCGTTTCGGCGTGCAGGACTCGACGCAAATGGGCATCGACTTGGAAGAAATGACCTGGGGCTCCTGGACACCGCACAAGTACAAAATGGCGGTCTCTGGTTGCCCACGCAATTGCGCTGAAGCCACGATTAAAGACTTCGGCGTGGTCGGCATCGATTCCGGTTGGGAATTACACGTCGGTGGCAATGGTGGCGTGAAAGTGCGTGCCACTGACCTTTTGTGTCGCGTCACTACCCGTGAAGAAGTATTGGAGTATGCGGGTGCTTTCATGCAAATTTATCGCGAAGAAGCGCGCTATCTGGAACGCACTGCACCGTGGGTGGAGCGTGTCGGTCTGCCGTATATCAAGACGCGCGTGGTGGACGATGCCGAAGGGCGTGCTGCTGCGTATCAGCGCTTCCTCGAGTCGCAGGAGATTTATAAGTTCGATCCTTGGGCCGAGCGGGCAAAAGGTGTCGATCAGCATGAATTTACGCCGCTGAAAGTGGTGACGGGTTAAAACATCAACCGCAAAGGACGCAAAGGTACGCGCAGGAAAACCAATGCGGCGAAAAAGGAAATTATATGAACGCTGTAGTCAAGAAAGTAGCCATGGATCAACAATGGATTGAAGTAGGAACGGTGTCCGACATCCCGAAAGATGGCGCACGCGTCGTGAAAACGCCGCTGGGTGATATCGCCGTGTTTCGCAATAGGCAAGACGAGATTTTTGCGCTGCGCGATAAATGTCCGCATAAAGGCGGCCCGTTGTCGCAGGGCATCATCTACGGCAAGACCGTGGCTTGTCCGTTGCATAACTGGAACATCGCATTGGATACCGGTATCGCAGTGGCGCCGGATGAGGGTTGTGCTGCGTCGTACCCGATCCGGATGGAAGGCGAAAAGGTATTTCTGTTGCTGACTCCGAATGAAGGGTGTCCCAATTCGCAATAAAGGCGTGAAATGCAAAGCACGCGAAGGTGCGCACAGTAAATGCTTTTTGGTTTTCCTTCGCGTACCTTCGCGTCCTTTGCGGTGAAAAGTTTTTTCAGGAGTAACACATGCTGTTTGGTCGCAACAAAAAAAATCCCATCAAGCTCGTCGACAAGGGTGTCGTCGAGTGGCGTTATACCACTTG
>JAHECG010000096.1 GCA_024641855.1 Betaproteobacteria bacterium
TATTGATTCGGAGTGTTTGACATGCCGGTGCTTCGATTTCAACCAGGCTAACATGTTCAAAACCCGCTTGCTCGAGGCCAAGTGCTTGGCCGCCCGCCCCCGCGCAAATTTCTAAAGAATTTAATGGCATGTGCTCACGCTGTTTAGGATTAATTTGCCTATCTTACATGGCATACGCTATTCCATAAATACTAGATTTAAATAGAGGGTGGGTTTAGAAGATCTATGATTGTTCATCAACTTTCACGCCCTAATTAACAAAATTTGTAGAGAATTTTGCAAGCGCTTCCACGCTTAGCATGATGATCTCGATTTCCTCGGTGATTTCTTCCTGACGCCAGGCGTTGTATTGCAGGCGAATGTCGGCAACTTTGCGCTCCAGGCGTTGAATCGCTTGGTTCATATGCTCAAGCCGGAATTGATTTTCTGCCATCAACGAGCTGAAAAAGGCTTCGTGCATGGCGGCGAATAAATAGTGTTCGGTGAGTTGTGTCAGCAGTTTGCGTGGGTCGAGGTTGAGTTGCGGTGGAAAGGCTGTGCTGAGGCTATCGGATGGCGTGGCAGGCAGTGGAAGAATACGGCGTGCGCGGATACCGTTAGTTTCGTCGCTGTGGTAGATCGCAGTGAGGGCCAGCACCGTATCTGGCGGAAAGTCTTTTTCCATGTTCGCCAGCGATTTTGCGACTTCGATGAGTACTGGCGTGACGTCTTCGGCCACGCTTGGCCCGCTCAATAAAGTGACGGCAAGCGGCACATCGACCAGATGCGGTTCTAAACGCTGGCCGACGGCCAGCACGTTGGCTTGCGTATGACTGCCGAGTTGTTCGAGCAAGGCATCGATGGCGCGTTGGTTGAAGTCGCCGCACAGCCCGCGTTCAGAACCAATTACCAGATAAGCGTCGCGCGTTGTGGCGGTTAGTGGCAGCGCGTGGCCATAGTGGTTGATGAAATCACCGGCAGCGGTTTCGATGTTGGCAACGGCGTGTTGTTGCGCCGAAAGAAATTGCGCCAGCCGCCGTGTTTCCATGAAGGCAATGTTTTTCATCGCCACCATGATGTTGTCGATGTCGTCCAGGCTTTCGATACGGGTGCGCAGGTCATGCAATCGGCTCATGCGGCACCTCCTAGCCAGGCTTGAATCGCATTGCACCATTGCTCGCGCGGCGTGGACAAGGTTAAATCCGATGCCTGTACGTATTCTTTTAAAGTGTTCAACACCTGCGCCAATGCGCCGGGTTTCACGGTATCGAACCAGCCTTCGTTATGGGCAATCAGCCACGCCAATTGGAAGGTCGCAGAGAGCGGTTGCAGGCGTTCCTGCTTGAGCAGTTCACGCAGGATTTGGCCGCGCTTGATATTCGCCTCCATGCTGGCTTCGAGGCGTGAGCCGAAGCGCGTAAAGACTTCCAGTTCCAAAAATTGCAGATAGTCGAGCTTCATGCGCCCGGCTTCCTTTTTAATCGCCGGGTGCTGCGCGTTGCCGCCGATGCGCGACACCGAGCGCGTCACGTCGATGGCGGGCAGAAAGCCGCGTGCGAATAGCTGTGTGTCCAAATAAATTTGGCCATCGGTTATCGAGATCAGATTGGTGGGAATATAAGCGGCGATCTCGCCTTGTTCGGTTTCCACCAAGGGCAGCGCCGTCATGCTGCCGCCACCATGGTGCGGCGCAAGACAAGTGGAGCGCTCCAACAGCCGCGCATGCAAGTAAAAAATATCGCCGGGATAAGCTTCGCGTCCCGGTGGGCGGCGCAGCAACAAAGAGAGCTCGCGATAGGCGCGGGCATGCGTGGTCAAGTCGTCGTACACCACCAGTGTGTCTTTGCCCTGCCACATCCAGGCTTCGGCGATGGTGCAGCCGGAGAACGGCGCTAAGTATTTTAATCCCGGCATGGCCGTGGCTTCGGCCACCACCACGGTGGTGTAGGCGAGTGCACCAGTGCGGCGCAATGTGTCGATGATATTGACGACGGCCGAGCGCTTTTGTCCGATCAATACATACACGCACAGCACGCCGCTGTCTTTCTGGTTCAGCACGCAATCCAAGGCGAGCGAAGTTTTTCCGGCGCCGTTATCGCCGATCAGCAATTGGCGTTGGCCTTTGCCGATGGGAATCATGCTATCGACGATTTTGCAGCCGCTGTAGAGTGGCGCATCGACGAAATCACGGCTGGTGATGGGCGGAGAAAGTGTATCCAGCGCTCGTTGGTTCGTGACCTCAGGTGGCGGCAGTCCATCCAGCGCTGCGCCCAGCGGATCGATGACACGGCCTAAGAGCGCATCGCCGACTTTGATGCCGAGCCGCTTGCCAGAAAGGTGGGCGGCCGTTCCTGCCGTCAGGCTTTCGGTTTGCTGCAGCAAGATGGCGCCGATGCGTTCCTTGGCCAAGTGAAACACCAAGGCTTGGCTGCCGTCTTCCAATTGGATAATTTCATCCATGCTTGCTGAGGGCAGGCCGCTGATCCAAGCAATGCCATCGCCGACCGAAATCACCGTGCCTTGCTCGGAGATACGCAGGCCGAAGCGATAGTCTTTCAGCCATTGCGCACGGGCGGTAAGCGGGCTATCAGCGAGTGGAGCGATTTCAGGAGCCACTCGGCGCGGCTCCTTTAAAGAAGGCGAGTTCGCCTTGCAGATTGGCATGCAAAATCCAAGGGCCGACGTTCACTTGCAGACCACACAACAAATTCGGACTTTCGCTGAAATCGGCAGGCAGGGCATGGCCGACGAGCTTCGCCAGCACATCAAGTAATAGGCTGCGACGCTCAGTGCTGAGCGGGAAGACGCTGACCACTTTGACCTGCAACTGTGTGCGTTGCGCGGCGACGATCAGCGATTGCAGTTCTTGTGCGGAGACTTGCTGTAAATCGGCCAGTAGGGCATCGAAGATTTGTGCTTCGAGTTCGGATGAAGCAAAACGCGTCAACAGCTTGGCGGCGAATTGCGTGGCTTGTTCCGCAGCTTGTTCCTCCGCTACCCGGCGCAATTCTTGTTGCTTTTTCTGTTCTAGCGCATGGTGCTTTTCTCGCTCCTGATCGGCGTCAGCCGCTAAATCTTGCAGCATTTTTTCGCGTTTGGCGCTGATTTCCTCGGTTAGCTGCGTTTCCATTTGCGCGCGCTTTTGTTCCCACTGTGCGCGTAGTTGGGAATTTTCGATTTGGATCGCCAACGCATCATCTTGGATTTTTTTGGCGTCGGCCAAGGTCTGCTCAATATGCGTGCGGCGCTTGGCAATGGCTTCAGTGATCGGGCGATACAGAAAATGCTTCAAGATCCAAACGAGGATCAGAAAATTGACGATTTCCAGTACGAATGTAGTCCAGTCGAGTTCCACGTGCGGAACCTCCGTTTATTTTGGCAGCAGGTAGGCGAGCAAGGGGTTGCGGAACAACACAATCAACACGATCACCAGCACATAAATCGCCAGGGATTCGATCATCGCCAAGCCAATAAACAAGGTGCGGGTAATGGATTTTTCCGCCTCGGGTTGGCGCGCCAAAGCATCCAGCGCCTGACTGATGGCGCGGCCCATAGCGATGGCCGGGAACATCACGCCGATGGCGATGGCCAAGACGGCACCGACCGTGGAGAGAACGGTAAACCAAGTAATGTCACTCATGAGATTTTCCTTTTTGTGCTTTGGTAAGTTGTTGCGATTGCATAGCGCCGGAAACATAGATCAACGCCAGCATGCCGAAAATATAAGCTTGTACGATGGCTTCGACGATGTGCAGCATGAGCAGTGGCACGGGGGCGAACAGTCCCGCCACTAACAGCACCAGCAGCGCCGCCATTTCCAAACTCATCATATTGCCGAACAAACGCACTGCCAGGGCGATGGTGCGCGAGATTTCGCTCAGGATATGAAACGGCAGCAGGATCGGGCTGGGGCGCATGTAGTGCCGCAAATAATTGCGCCAACCTTCGCTGCGTAAGCCGAACCAATGCACCGAGAGAAATACCAGGATGGCCATGCTGGCCGTTACGGACAGGTGCGCGGTGGGTGCAGACAAGCCTGGGATGAGCCCAAGCAAATTGGCGCTCAGAATAAAAATCCACAGGGTGCCAATAAACGGCAGCACGCGACTCGCCTGATTCGGCAGCACGGCGGCAATGGCATCTTCAATGGCAGACACAGTGCCTTCCAATACCGTTTGCAGTGGCCCAGGATCGAGTCTGAGCTTGCGCGTGGCAAGCCAGGAGAAAAGTCCCAGCGCCAACATCAGTCCCCAGGAGATGACCACCGCATCCGTGATGCCCCAGGGGCCGATATGAAATAGCACCAGCATTTCTTTCATCAGCCATGCTCCCGTACAAACCACACGACATTCCAAGCGCCAATAGCAACGCCTAAGACGATCAGGCTGACGGTCCAGCGCGTGCCATAGGCGACAGTCTGTTCATCCAGCCATAATCCCAGGTAAGCGCCGCCGACGACCGGCAGCACAAACAACACCGCCAGCGTGCCGAGATAAATGGTTTGCGCCAGTAGCGTGCTGCGATTCTTTTCCGCTTGGCGCATGCGTGCTGCCTGTTGTTCGACTTGGCGACGCAGATCGTTGCCCGGGGTGCTCATTTGGCGACACGCTCCAGTTGCCAGAGACGCCGCAGCATCTCCTGCTCCAAGCGCGAGATATTTTCTTTCACTTGTTGTAGCGCTTCTTCTTCCTGCAACAATTGATTGAGCAATGTGGTGCTGATGCGCTGGTAATTGGTATCAGTAAAATAACGCCGGGTAGTGACGAATAATTGATTGTCGATGCAATACACTACAGCACCGGGCATCGCCAAATAGACCCAAGTGTCGTTATCAGTGCGATAACGTGCCAAGCCATAGCGCAGCACGGTGAGCATGCGTGCATGCCCGGCCTGAATGCCGAAACTGCCGGAATCATCTTGACCGACGAAGCTGCATACGCCTTTGATGCGCTCAGATTGGGAACTGCTTTGCAGGTTGAGGACGAAGCTATTCATGAGCCCCCCGCAACGAGCCCTGCATGTAGCACTGCGCTTCGGGCGTCTGATCGTATTTGCCGTGCAGGATGTCTTCGCAATCCGCGAGCGTATCGGCCAGCGGCACCGAAACGCCTGGGATACCGGTGTGATTGGCCACCACATGAAACGGCTGTGTGAGATAGCGTTGCAAGCGGCGCGCGCGCAGTACGATTTGCCGATCGCTTTCGGAGAGCGCTTCCATGCCGAGCATGGCGATGATGTCTTCGAGTTCGTGATAACGCGCCAGATGGCCGCGCACGGCGAGCGCGATTTCGTAGTGGCGGTCACCCAAGAAACTGCGATCCATCATCTTGCTCATCGAAGCCAATGGATCGATGGCAGGGTAAATGCCTTTACTGGCTTGTGTGCGCGACAGAATGACGACCGTATCAAGATGCGCGAGAATAGTGCTCACAGCGGGATCGCTCATATCATCGGCCGGTACATACACGGCTTCCACGGCAGTGATATTGCCGCTGCGGGTGGAGATAATACGATCCTGTAACTCTGCCACTTCGGTCATCAATGTTGGCTGATAGCCAACAGTGGCCGGCATGCGCCCGAGCAGCCCGGAGAGTTCACTGCCGGCTTGCACGAAACGGAATACATTGTCCATCAGGAACAACACTTCCACTGAGAGTTTGTCGCGCAGATATTCGGCATAGGTCAGCGCCGATAGTCCGACGCGGAAGCGCACGCCGGGCGATTCGTCCATCTGCCCGAATACCATCAAGGTGCGTGGCATTACACCCGCATCCTGCATTGAATGCCACAATTCATGGCCTTCACGAATGCGTTCGCCGACACCGGCGAACACTGAAACGCCTTGATGCAGATTGGCGATGGCGTGCATGAATTCCATGATCAACACCGTCTTGCCCACACCGGCGCCGCCGAACAGACCGGTCTTGCCGCCCTTCACAAACGGACACAGCAGATCGATGGCTTTGATGCCGGTTTCCAGAATACCGTTGGCGGGGGTGCTTTCGGATAAGGGGGCGGGGGAAGTGATAATGCGGCGGGACTCGCTGGCAGCCAGTGCCGGGCCACCATCCAACGGATTGCCGAAGAGATCAATCAATCGGCCTAGACAGTTGGGCGTCACTGGTACATGCAGAGGCCCACCGCTGTCGAAGACTTGTTGCCCACGTTTTAAACCGCTGGTGCGATGCAGGGTGATGGCGCGCACCCGTTTTTCATCGAGATGGCGATGCACTTCAAAGGTGAAGCGTTCATGGTCGAAGGCAGCGTACAACGCCTGATGCAAGGGCGGCAAACGATCGCAGAGAATGTCCACGACTGGGCCGTGCACTTCCTCAATGACGCCGATCACTTGGTTGATATCGAATTCTTGGGTAGGTGCAGCTTGCAAGCTGAATCTCCGCAGGGTATGGCAACTCTATTAGTATAGCGCGCACATCGCGATAGTTCAGGCAGCGGTGATTATTTAGGCCTATTTACTTAGTAGCGGGAAGGCGACCAGGGTGATTCTGCCATCCAGTGCGTGATATCGCTGGCTGAAATCGGATACCCCATGAAATATCCTTGCGCGCTGTCGCAGCCCATTTGTTTGAGCAGGTCGAGCGTGTCGCGATTTTCCACCCCTTCGGCAACGACGTCGTAGCCCAAGTTATGTGCTAGCTCGATAGTGGAGCGCACGATGGCGGCGTCGCTGGTGTCATGGGCCATATTGAGTACAAATGATTTGTCGATTTTGATCGACTGGATTGGCAGTCGTTTCAAGTAAGACAAGGAAGAATAGCCGGTGCCGAAATCGTCGATGGCGACGGTTACACCTAACTCTCGGAGCTGGCGCAGTACGTGCGAGCCATGCTCAATGTCGGCCATGAGCGTGTTCTCGGTAATTTCGATTTCCATCCACCCGTCGCGCCCTTGCAGCGGCCCGCTCGTCAAGGTGTCGTGCAAGCGTTGCAGCAGCTTGGGGTTTTGGAAGGAGGTGGTGGAGACGTTCAGCGCTATGCTTAAATCGTTGCCGCCTTTCCTCCATTTGCAACACTGTGCGGCCAGTGTTTCAATCAACCAATCGGTGATAGGTTGAATCAATCCCGAGCGTTCGGCGAGTGAGATGAACTGATCCGGCAGCAGTAAGCCGCGCTCCGGATGCTGCCAGCGGATGAGCGCTTCGACACCGTAGGCATGGCCGCTTCGCAAGCCGATCTTGGGCTGGTAGTGCAGGAGAAATTCATCGCGGTCGAGTGCGCGGCGCAGTTCATTGGTCAAATGGAATCGATGCGCGCCGCTATCGCTGTTTTGGGGTTGGTAAACGACCGAGCCGATGCCTTTGTGCTTGGAGCTATACATCGCTAGATCGGCGCGGCTCATGAGCGTATCCACATCTTCCCCGTGTTGCGGGAACACGGCGATACCGATCCCTGCGCCCAGATACAGGTCTCGGCCTTCGTATTGAAAAGGGCGGGAGAAAGCGGCTGTAATGGAGTCGGAAACTTTTTCTGCCGCTGCCAGCCCGTTCGGAGAATCCGGCAGGATCACCGCGAATTCGTCGCCGCCGAGCCGTGCCAGCGTATCCGATTCGCGCAACAGCGGCGTTAAGCGTTCCGCCACTTGGCGCAACACTTCGTCGCCCGCCGGGTGCCCTAAGGTGTCGTTGATTTCCTTGAAGTGATCCAAGTCCATCAACATCAAGGCCACCTGCTTCCCACTGTCGCGGCGTGCAGTTGCGATGGTCTGCGATAGGCGGTCATACAGCAGCGCGCGATTTGGCAGACCGGTGAGACTGTCGGTAGTAGCGAGCACATGCAACCGGGAAATAACGTTTTTCCATTTGGTGGTTTCGTCCATGAGTCCGTCGATACGGACGACTTTGCCGGTTTGATCCAGATAGGGGTGGAATACGCGGCGGAACCAGCGCGGATCTTGTCCTGGCTCCTGTACTCGACTTTCTACGTCAACGCGTTTACCTTGCAGTGCTTCGTGCCAAGCGGCTTTGACGAGTTCTTGGTCATCGGGATGGGTCCAAGCAAGACAAGGAATCGGCATTTGCACATCCAGGCTGCAAATGTTGCGCGTGGAAGGGCTGACATACAGCGGCGTATTCGTGCGCACGTCCACCGACCATAGGATCTGCGGAATATTGCCCAACAGGCCGGTGATCTGATCCTGAAGTAGTGTTACTTTATCTTTTTCAGTTTGAATTTGTGACAGTGCGGCATCCCAATAACCCTCTAGCATCATGCCCATGTCGCGGAACAGAAATTTCTGAATCGCTTGCTCCAGGCGCTGACCTTCCTCGGTGGGAAGTTCGGGACATCCGGCAACGACATCGTGCAAGTAGTCCAGATACAATCGATAAGCGCCCATGAACCAGACCGGCTCAATGCCGTGTTGCTGGTGGATGTGGCCAATCTTAGTCAAATCGGCCGCAGAGTCGGCATCGTAGTTTCCGCTGAGGAAGGATTGTAAATGGGACAGTTGTTTCTGGATGAGATGATCGATTTTACCGCCGGACGCTTGATACTCCTTCAACACCCGAGCGGTTGCAGGGAAATGAAATAGGTAGTCGTAGAAGGTTTCGGCGAAGCGTTCGCCATCGCGTAGCAGTAATGCTTGGTGTTGTTTGAGTATGGCGGCATCTGCATCGGTAATGCGCAGGAAGCGGTTAAACGTGTCGTTGACTTGGCGGAAATCCAAAGGCGCCCATTCGGCGCCAAGACTTTTATCATCGTCATTATTCACTGAATCCACCCCTTCTCCCTTAGATCGTTTTTTATTCGCTGGGTGCTTGGATATGCCGCTATAACTTATTGGCATATAACCTTATAACCGAGTCGGGAAAAGAATTCCACAATAAATTTAAGGGTATTGTGAGTGCTTGATACGAATTCAGCCCATTTTAGCGTATGCCGGTGTTTTATGGGTTGTATGCTTTTTGGATAATTCGCTAACCTGTAAAGGCGTCTTTGGATGCCAGATAAGCTAATTCCTCGGCGCTGCTCGCGCGCTCCAGAATTGCATTGCGATGCGGAAAGCGACCGAAACGGCGCACGATGTCGCGGTGATGTTGGGCAAAACGTAGGTTGTTTGCCAAGCCTGCGGCAGCGAATAGCGCAACGGATAAATCTTGATCCGCCAAGTTTTCGCTGTGCATCAGCGGCATGTACAAAAATGCGATTTGCGTTGTTGCAAGCTGTTGATCGAAGCCCTGCGCAATCGCCTGTTTGGCTACAACGATCGCTTGTTGTTCAGTGGAAAAACTCTTGGCCGATCCTCGAAACATATTTAGCGGGAGTTGATCGAGAATAATCGCTAAGGCAAGACAGCCTGCGGGGTTGTCGCGCCAGTGATCGAGTGCGCCATGTTGTGCCGCTTCCCAGATGGGTTCAAATCGCTGTTTGATTTCCGCATCCAGTTGCGGTGTGGAAGCGAACCATTTTTTTCGCATGTCTTCTGCGTACCAGAAGTCGAGGATGTCTTGGGGCGTGAGTGTATTTATTTGCGACATTCTTTCTGTGGCTTTTCATTGTTGCCGGCAAGGATGCCGGCGCTACGGTGCCTTGGTTCTTGCACTGCGTCCGAGGGCCAAGCTTACGTAGCGCCGGCTTCCAGCCGGCAACCAAGGCGGTATGCTGGCGTGAGGCAAATTCCTAACCCAGCGCCGGAAACAAGCCTCTTAACCCCGACGCAATAAATTCAATCGCAATCGCGGCGAGGATTAACCCCATGATGCGCGTAAAAATATTGATGCCGGTTTGGCTCACATGGCGTGAAATCCACGGCACTAATTTGAATACTGCCCACAACAGAAAACCCACGATCAGGATATCGACGGACATGGCCAGATAATGGCTGGCCCCAGGGTTTTTATGCGCGTACAGAATCACGGTGCTGATCGCCCCCGGCCCCGCGAGTAGCGGCATGGCGAGCGGTACGACCGCCACTGATTCTTTGGCTTCACCTTCGCGCGCTTCTTCTTCGGTTT
>JAHECG010000017.1 GCA_024641855.1 Betaproteobacteria bacterium
CACCGCGAATAATGATCGAACGCGTCCTTTGGCTAGGGATCTATTTCGGCGTGCTGATCTGGTCGGGCATTGCGCCGAAAGACGGCTTTACTTGGTTGCTCGAAGTCTTTCCGGCGGTGCTTGGTTTAGTACTTATCGTAGTCACTTATCGACGCTTTCCATTAACGCGCATGGCGTATTGGTTGGTGCTCGTGCATTGCGCGATTCTGATGATTGGGGGCCATTACACCTATGCTGAAGTCCCGTGGTTTGATTGGCTCCGCGATGTGATGCATTGGCAGCGCAATAATTACGACAAGGTCGGGCATTTTGCCCAAGGCTTTATCCCGGCCATTGTGGCGCGCGAAATTTTACTGCGGCTGAATGTGGTGCATGGGCGCGGCTGGCTTGCCTTTATTGTGATCTGCATTTGCTTGGCGTTGAGCGCGACCTATGAATTGCTGGAATGGGGTGTAGCGCTTGCATCTGGCGATTCTGCGGTGGCGTTTTTAGCTACGCAAGGCGATCCTTGGGATACGCAATCGGATATGGGGTTTGCGCTAGTGGGGGCAGTCCTCGCCTTGACCTTGTTGCGCAAATGGCATGATCGGCAGCTAGCGCGTTTCAATGCAGAATAAGCAGTAAAAATGGTAAGCTTTAAAAAATTAAACCTAAAAATTTGGAGGTGGGCGGAAATGGATAAACTGATTTCGTTGGTTGGCACTATTGTAGGTTTGGCCGGAGTGTTATTGACTAGCGTGGCTGGCATTGCGCGCGTAACGAGCCATTACTATTTGGGTGGGTTCGAGGTGATGACGTTATTTGTGGGTGGGATGGGGTTGATGCTGATAGGCAGTTTCGCGAAATTACACATTTTGACCAACCAGCACGGCAAATGATCTGTCCTTGCGGGAGCTGACCAAAGTATGCCGGCGACGGTTCAACTCTATTTGGCGTCTCAATCGCCGCGCAGACGCGAGTTGTTACAGCAAGTGGGCGTGCGTTTTCGCGTGTTGGTGCCAGATGTCAATGAAGCACCACTAGCGCGTGAAGCGCCCGAAGCTTATGTAGCGCGCATTGCACGCATTAAAGCGGAGGTGGCATGGATGCGTATTGCTGAACGGCGCATGAAGCGGTATCCGGTTTTGGCGGCAGATACCGCCGTAATTCTGGGCCGTCGTATTCTCGGCAAACCGGTTACCGATGCAGCGGCGCAGGCGATGTTGAAAGCCTTATCCGGCCGCACGCATCGCGTACTCACGACGATTGCGATGGCGTACGAAAATCGATTACAGCTCGCGACCTCTATCAGCAAAGTAAAATTTCGCCGCTTATCGGATGCAGAAATCAAGCGTTATGTCGCCAGCGGCGAACCGCATGACAAGGCCGGTGGATATGGTATTCAAGGACTGGCCGCAACCTTTATCGCGCATATCGAAGGCAGTTATTCCGGGGTGATGGGGCTGCCCTTATTCGAGACGGCGCGCCTTCTTAAGACTTTTGGTGTTCAGGTGCTATGAGCGAGCAAATTCTAATCAATATCACGCCGCAAGAAACGCGCGTGGCGATCATGCAGCAAGGCGTTGTACAAGAGCTGCACATTGAGCGCGCCTCCAGTTATGGTTTGGTCGGCAACGTGTATCAGGGTCGGGTGTGCCGCGTGTTGCCGGGCATGCAATCGGCGTTCGTCGAAATTGGATTAGAGCGCGCTGCATTTTTACATGTAGCCGATATCTGGCAGCAAAAGCCGGAACCGGATAAATCCGCTGAAGAAAAACCGATCGAAAAATTACTGTTTGAAGGGCAGACGATTGTAGTGCAAGTGATTAAAGACCCGATTGGTACCAAAGGGGCGCGCTTGTCTACTCAAGTTAGTATCGCGGGGCGCTTGCTGGTGTATTTGCCGCAGGAGGCTCACATTGGGATTTCGCAGCGCATCGAAGATGAACATGAGCGCGAATTGCTGCGCAGTAAATTACAGCAATTGGTTCCAGCGACGGTGAAGGGGGGGTTTATTGTACGCACCAGCGCCGAGACCGCGACGGATCATGAGTTGTTGTCGGATGTGGAATATCTACAGCGCATCTGGAGCAATATTGTTGAACAAGCGAAAATCGCGGCGCCACAGACCTTGCTGTATCAGGAGTTGAATTTAGCGTTACGGGTTTTGCGCGATTTTGTGAATGACGACATTGATCGCATCATCGTCGATTCGCGTGAAACGTACGGCAAACTACAATCGTTTTCTGCCAACTATATGAGCGGCGTGGCCTCGCGCCTAGAGCATTATCAGGGCGAACGCCCACTGTTCGATTTGTATCAAGTTGAGGATGAAATTGAAAAAGCCCTAGCACGTAAAGTGGAGTTAAAGTCCGGTGGATATTTGATCCTCGATCAGACGGAAGCGTTAACGACCATGGACGTTAACACCGGAGGGTTTGTCGGCGTACGCAATTTCGACGATACAATTTTTAAAACCAATCTGGAAGCAGCGCACGCGATTGCGCGGCAATTACGGCTGCGCAATTTGGGCGGCATTATTATCGTTGATTTTATCGATATGGATAACGCAGAGCATAAGTCGGCGGTGTTGGAAGAGTTTAAAAAAGCGTTAACGCGAGATCGCACGCGTATGACGGTAAGTGGATTTTCCACCTTGGGGCTGGTGGAGATGACGCGCAAGCGTACGCGGGAAAGCTTGGCACATGTGCTGTGTCAGCCCTGCCCCGTCTGTAAAGGGCGCGGCGAATTGAAAACGCCGCAAACCGTCTGCTATGAGATTTTGCGTGAATTGTTGCGCGAAGCCCGCCAGTATAATGCGCGGGCATTTCGCATTTTGGCCGCACAGCAGGTGATCGATTTATTTTTAGATGAGGAGTCGCAAAGCCTCGCGCAGCTGGCAGACTTTATTGCCAAACCCATTTCACTGCTAGTTGAAACGGAATATAACCAAGAGCAGTTCGATATTGTGTTGATGTAAGGCGCCGGTTAATTTTAGCTTAATGCGTTGGCGGTTGTTTCAGCGTTGGGTCTATGATCAGCGATACGTTGTCTTCGGACGAAGGCTCTTGTGTGGCGGGTGTTGACGGTGCGTTCACGATCGGGCTAGGCGCGTCTGCTGCAGGTACAGGAGGTGCGGTATTCGCGACAACCGGCTGATGTACTTTAGGTTGGGTCGCGGGCGGTTCGGGCCACCACCGCTGACCAACAAAGATGGCGATGCTGATGGCGATCAGCACGATCAACAATATAAAGGCGCGCGTAAACCTGCGCTCGTTCAAATCAAGGCGATAGTTAAAACGCTGTTTCAACGCGGATAGTGCTGGACGCCAAAGGCGATGCAGTAATTTTGGTCGCCCACAAAGCGCGATATTAATTGGGTAGTTGCTGAGCTGGCGGATGCTCTCGAGCAGCTGGTTTGAATAGTTGTGCGCGCCCTCGCATAAGAGCACGAAATTTCCATTCGGGGCATTTTCCCGCAAGCGATCCCCTACTTTAGTGGCGACTTGCATGGGCGTTAAGTTTTGTACCGGGATGTGTAACTGGCTAGCCAGCAAGACAAATAATGCTTGTGCATCAATGGCCGCTTTAATGCGCAATGCGGTGTCAGTGTCCGATACGGCATGGGTTAATTCAGCCAGAAAGCCCGAAACACGACCGTTGTCGCTACCGGTGATTAGAATCATGACTTGGCGTTCCGCATGCAGCATTAACGCAACTTGCTCCGCCAGGCTGGGCGCTTCCAATGCCTGCTCGCTGGTGGTGGGTAGCCAGGGGATAGCGCTAGTGGCGGTGATCGTCTCGCTCACAATTCTTCCACAGAAAAGAGATGGCGATATTCTTTAATCGCATATCGGTCCGTCATGCCGGCGATGTAATCGGCTATGGTGCGCGCCTGATCTTGCTTTGCCTTGTCTTGATATTGTGGTGGCAACAATTTCGGGTCGTCCATGAAAGCTTCGAATAGCGCTTTGATAATGCGTCGAGCTTTATTGCTCATGCGATTTACGCGGTAATGTTGGTATAGCTGTGTGCGTAAAAATTGTTTCAATTCACGCTGTTCGGCGCGGACGGTATCGGAGAAACCGATCAACGGTGCGGCGGCGCGTATTTCGTCAATATTGCGCGGATTGGCGCGGGCGATATTCTGGCCGCTCTGCGCCACTAAATCGGTGATGAGTGTGTTAATCATGCGCCGCACCGTTTCATGAATTGCGCGCCGGCCATCGAGCTGCACATAACGGCGCTGAACTTCCTGTAAGTGACGAGCGAATACGGTGACTTGGGATAGCTGTTCTATTTCGATGAGTCCGGAGCGCAGGCCATCATCGACGTCGTGATTATTGTAGGCGATCTCATCTGCCAGGTTCGCCACTTGTGCTTCGAGCGATGGTTGCAGTTTTTGTAGAAAGCGCGCGCCGACGTCTCCGAGTAATTTCGCGTTGGGTAAAGAGCAATGTTTGAGAATGCCTTCGCGGGTTTCGAAGGTAAGATTCAAGCCATCGAATTCGGCGTAACGCTCTTCCAGGTGATCGACGACGCGGAGCGATTGCAGATTGTGCTCAAAGCCGCCAAATTCGTGCATACAAGCATTTAAGACATCTTGTCCGGTGTGGCCAAATGGCGTGTGCCCCAAGTCATGCGCCAAGGCAATGGCTTCCACCAAGTCCTCATCTAAGTTGAGGCTACGGGCAATAGAGCGGCCAATTTGAGCGACCTCTAAGGAATGCGTGAGTCGGGTACGAAACAAGTCTCCCTCATGATTCACGAAGACCTGCGTCTTGTACTCCAAGCGACGAAATGCGGTGGAGTGAATGATGCGGTCGCGGTCGCGTTGAAATTCGCTGCGGCCACTGGGGGCGGATTCTGGATGGCGTCGGCCGCGCGAATGTTCGGTTAAGGCGGCATATGCCGCGCGCTCAGCCATGGCAGGCATCAAGTGTGGCCGTCAGCGCTGTCGGCGGTGCTTCGCTGACGATCGCATCACCTATGGCTTTGAGTAAGACAAAGCGCAATTTCCCGCCCTCAACTTTTTTATCTAGCCCCATCAGATCGAGGTATTTTTCGTGGCCAAGATCGGGAGCAACATCCGGGAGCCGGGCTTTCACGATTAAGGCACGGGTGCGCGCCACATCTTGTGCGCTAATCCAGCCTAGTTGTTGCGACAACACGGCAGCCATGACCATGCCGGTACCGACCGCCTCACCATGCAGCACGTTACCATAGCCCATACCGGCTTCAATAGCGTGGCCAAATGTGTGGCCTAAATTCAGAAGGGCGCGCCGCCCGGATTCCCGTTCGTCTGCCGCAACGACATCGGCTTTGTTTTGACACGAGGTGCGGATGGCATAAGTGAGTGCTTGCGGATCACGCGCCAGAAGGAGTTCCATATTGGCCTCCAACCACTCGAAAAAAGGCAGATCGCTAATCAATCCGTATTTGATGACTTCCGCAATGCCGGCTGAAAGTTCGCGGTCAGGAAGGGTGTTCAGTGTTTCGGTATCGGCCAGCACCACTTGTGGCTGATAAAATGCACCGATCATATTTTTACCTAGCGGGTGGTTGATGCCGGTCTTGCCGCCTACCGAAGAATCAACTTGCGCTAGCAAGGTGGTTGGAATTTGGATGAAGGGCACGCCACGTAAATAAGTGGCAGCGGCAAAGCCGGTAAGGTCGCCGATGACGCCGCCCCCCAAGGCAATTAAAGTGCTTTTGCGCTCCATGCGGTTTTGTAGCAGGACATCATAAATATGATTGAGCGATTCGCTGTTTTTATACGCTTCGCCATCTGGCAAAACAATTGCGACGACTTTTACCCCAGCTTGAAGCAGTGTGTTTTGTACCCGCTCGAGGTACAGTGGTCCGACGGTAGTGTTGGTAACGATCGCGACTTGTGGAATTTTTAAGTGCGGGAGCAGCAGCGCGGGCTGATCAAGTAGCCCATTGCCAATATGGATAGGATAAGCGCGGTCGCCCAAGGCAACGGTTAAGGTTTGCATGGGCAGAGAGTATAACCGATGGCCCTAAAAAACGCAGATTCCAGCCGCAGAAATCAAAACGGCTGAAGCGTTTATGCGTGGGGTTGAGAGGCGCGAGCGCAACTCTTTGATGCGTACGACATGTTAGCCAATGTCGTCTGGGGGCAATTCGGGTTAGACTCTTCTTAATTTCGTAGGAGAAACAACCATGAATCTGGAAAAAGTAATTTTTGCATTTTTTATCGTGCTGGCGCTGACGTTGAATTTTGGTTTCTATGTGGGCGAAATCGATAACCCCGTGCATCATAGCGTCTACGAGTTGTATGCCGCATTGGTCGTGAGCTTGATCGCTACTGTGCTGAAGTTGGGCGATAGAACCCATTTGGGGGCAGTGCTGTTGGCGACGAGTTTGGTCGCGGATTTGCAGTTGATCGCCGCCTCGATTGTTTGGGCTTATGCAGACTATGCTGCGGTCGGTGGCGTGACACCGCATATTATGACAGCAATTGTTTCTCTGTCAGGAGGGGCTTTGTTGGCAAATTTAACCTCAGTGGTTTTATTTATTGCAGAAACCATTGCAATTCGCCGCTGAGCACCATTAGGCGTCATGAATAACGTTCTGTTTTTGTTGCTGCGTCGCTTACGCACCCCGTTAATTTTGTTAATTGTGGTGTACGCGGTGACTGTGCTCGGCTTCGCGCTAATTCCCGGGGTGGACGATAAAGGGCAGCCTTGGCACATGGGGTTTTTTCATGCCTTTTATGTCGTGAGTTATACGGCAACCACCATCGGCTTTGGCGAATTACCCTATATTTTCACCAATGCCCAGCGCATGTGGCTGACCTTTACTATTTACGCTTCGGTTGTGACATGGATTTATAGCATCGGCGCGGTACTCACGGTCGTTCAGGATCCGGCGTTTCGCACAGTTCGTATAGAAAATGCGTTTGGTCGCGCGGTACGGCGCATGCGCGAACCGTTCTTTGTGGTTTGTGGCTATGGCGATACCGGAACATTGCTGGTACGCGCCCTGACTGAGTCCGGCATCCAGGCGGTGGTGGTCGATATCGATCAAGAACGTATTAACGCCCTGGAATTAGAAGAGCTGACAATGCTTGTCCCAGCCATCCACGGAGATGCGGCAGAGCCAAACACGTTGCAATTGGCGGGCCTTGAGCATCCGCATTGCATCGGAGTAATCGCCCTTACAGACCGCGACGAAGTGAATTTGAAGATCGCGATTACATCCAAGTTGCTCAGGCCGAAGTTGCCGGCGATTTGCCGTGCCGAAACTCAGGATGCAGCCAATAATATGGCTTCCTTTGGTACGGACCATATTATTAATGCTTTTAATACGTTTGCCGGCCGCCTAGCGATGGCGCTGCATTCGCCGGGTCTGTATTTATTGTTTGAATGGATGACGGCGGCGCCACATGAGCCATTAAGAGATCCTATTTTCCCGCCGGTGGGCCGATGGATTCTTTGCGGCTATGGCCGTTTTGGCAAGGCGGTTCATGCGCGCTTGGTGCGCGAAGGCGTTGTTGCCACGATTATTGAGGCGGACCCTAATTTAACGCAACCACCGGAAGGCAGCGTGATCGGTAGTGGTACGGAAGCGGATACCTTGGAACAGGCCGGTATTGCACGCGCGGTAGGTATTGTCGCGGGGACGGATAATGACACCAATAATCTCTCCATCATTATGACCGCACACGAGCTCAACCCACGCTTGTTCATGGTTGCACGGCAGAATGAGCATCAAAACGATCCCTTATTTCGCGCAGCCCATTTGGATTTGCTGATGCAGCGTGGCAGCGTGATTGCACACAAGATTTTTGCTTTACTGACCACACCGTTATTGACAGAGTTTCTAGATTTGGCAAAACAGCAGGGGAATGACTGGGCCAACCAATTGGTTAGTCGTTTAGGTGGAATCGTTGGTGAAGAAGCGCCAGAAACTTGGGGTTTGGTAATTAACCCGGAAGAGACACCGGCCGTCTACGAAGGCCTGAAGTCTGGAATAATGCTGTCGATTAATGACCTTTGGCGTGATCCGCGGAACCGTGAGGAACGTTTGCCGGGCATTGTTTTGTTATTGAAACGTGGCGACACCGAGTTTGTGGTGCCGGACGCATTAATGACGCTGGAGCTTGGGGATCGATTGCTTCTTGCCGGTCGCATTGAAGCGCGCCGCCAGCTGTCCTGGGTTTGCCGCAATCACAACAGCTTCACATACTTAGCTACCGGGCGTGAGCGGGCCTCGGGTTTCGTGTGGAAATACATGGTGGGTCAGCGCAAATAAATTGGATGATTGCCGGGCAAGGAAAATTAAACGGACTGATTTTCCTTTAGCCGACGTTCGACCTCACGCGCAGCATGCTGCACATTTTGTTGGCCGGAAGTAACTACCAGGTCGGCAATTTCCCGATACAGTGGATCGCGTTGTGCGAATAATTCGGCTAGCTTGGCTTTCGGGTCGCTGGTTTGCAGCAAGGGGCGGTTTTTGTCGTGCTGGGTTCGCAGCCAAAGATCTTCGACTTTGGCGTTCAGATAAATTACCGTACCCCTTTGCGCCAAAGCGGCGCGATTTTCTGTACGCAACACTGCGCCGCCGCCAGTGGCTAAAATGATGTCTTGCCGTTGGGTTAGCTCGTGTATTAAAGCGGCTTCGCGGTCGCGAAATCCAGCCTCTCCCTCTAATTCGAAAATCAATGGAATTTTAACGCCGGTGCGCAATTCCAATTCATGATCGGTGTCAATAAAGGTTTTCTTCAGGTGTTTAGCCAGAAGCTTGCCGATGGTGGTTTTACCCGCGCCCATTAGGCCGACTAAAAAAATATTGCCCGTCTTAGACATAAGACGGGCAATTTTAGCGGAATTAGTGAGAAACCGCGATGTGCGAATTAACGCAAGTTAAGCGTGTCTTTGAGAATGCGCGGCGTTACAAAAATTAGCAGTTCTGTTTTGTCGTCGCGTTTTTCCGTATTCCGGAACAATATTCCAAGCAGGGGTAGGTCGCCAAACCCAGGAACCTTGGTAACGGTGGTGCGCTCATCCTGGGTGTAAATGCCGCCGATGACGACGGTGCCGCCATTTTCCACGAGTACTTGCGTGGTGATTTGCTTGGTATCAATGGCCGGACCGGCTTGCGTATCGGTGCCGCGGCTATCTTTATTGACTTTCAAGTCCATGATCACATTATCATCCGGCGTGATTTGCGGCTTCACTTTAAGGCTGAGTGAGGCCTTTTTGAACTGCACATTGGTGCCGGATTGTGAGACCGTAGAGTAAGGAATTTCGGTACCTTGCTCAATCGTGGCTTCGGTCTGATCGGATGTCACCACGCGCGGGTTGGAAATGATTTTGCCGCGGCCGTCAGCCTGTAAGGCGGAGATTTCCAAATTCAAAAAGCGGCTGAGGGCGGAATTAAACAAGACGAATGACAGCGCGCCTGGGCGGAAGCCACCTAAGGCGCCGGATGCCAAGTTCACGTTTAAAGCTTGGTTGTTGAAAGTTGGAACATCCGCAGCTTGTCCCGTGTGGAATCCAGGGTCTTCAATTTGACCGCCAACGGTTACTCGAGTGTTCCCGCCGCTGGAGACAGGATAACCGTTGCCTCTCTCATGGACACCTAAACGAATACCTAAATTTTTACTAAAGCTATCAGTAGCTTCAACAATGCGGGATTCAATCATCACCTGCTTAACGGGGATGTCGACTTGCGCAATTAATTTGCGGATTTCATCCATTTTGGATGGGGTGTCTTGAATAAACAGCGTATTGGTTCGCGAATCAATGACCGCACTACCCCGTTTGGAAAGAATGCGCTGCTTATCGTCATTCAGAATTTTCACAAAATTATCGGCGCGCTGAAAGCGTAGGCGGAAAGTTTCTGTAGATACCGGCTCCAAGTCTAATATTTGCTGTTTGGATTCCAGTTCTAATTTTTCTTTGGTGGCGAGTTCGTCCGATGGCGCAATCCAAACCACGGTGCCATTCTTGCGCATGCTCAAGCCTTTGGTTTGCAGAATGATGTCCAGCGCTTGATCCCAAGGCACATCTTTTAAGCGCAAGGTTAAATTACCAGTGACGGTGTCGCTGGTAATAATGTTCAATCCGGTGAAGTCGGCAATAACTTGCAGAACCGCGCGCACTTCGACATTTTGGAAATTTAAGGATAGCTTGTCGCCACTATATTTCTTGGCGCGCAAGGTCTTGGATGGATCTTCGACAATTTGTTTGATGTCTACGATGAATTTTTTGTCGCTTTGATAAGCAGAGTGTTCCCATTCACCTTTTGGCTCAATCAGGATGCGCGCGTTACCACCTTGTGCGAAGGTGTCGACGTTCAAAACGGGCGTGCCATAGTCGGTCACATCCAAACGGCGTTCCAGATTACGCGGAACTGCGGTATTGCTGAAATCGATGGCTAAGAATTTTCCTTGCTGACGAATATCGATACCCGTCGTGGTATCGGAAAGATCGACAATGATTCGTCCTTCGCCATTTTTACCGCGGCGAAAATCGACGTCGCGCAAACTGTGGCTGGCCGCATCCTTGGATTCGGCAAATTGCGTCGTGGTATTCGCGATAACGGCCGAAGCAGGCCCGCCTTGTACCGTGATGATGTAGTTGGTGCCATCCACACGCGTTTCATAAGCAGAGGACCGCGATAAATTCAGTACGAGCCGGGTGCGCCCGCTGGACTGGGCAACATTAATGCTGCGGAGTGCGCCTTCATTAATATTAAGACTGTTTTTGCCCCATTGATTGACAGTGCCAACAAAATCTAACGCGATGCGTGGTGGATTATTGATCGTGAATCCAGCGGGTGGGCTTTGCAGCGCTTGTTTAAGGCCAACGGTAACGACCACTTTTCCGCCTTGTTGCACGGCATAGTCGATCCCCGTTATTTCATTGTTATTGGCGGCCTTTTCTTGTGCGTGCAACCAAGGCGTGAAAGCGAGTGCCGCAGTCAGCATCAGTGCGCGCAAAGGGTTAAGAAAGGATTGACGGCGCATAAGAGTATTCATAAGGGCGCTCCTGCTATTTCTTTTTGAGGGATTCTTCGATCAAGCTTAGGCTGGTACTGCGCTCTGCCCAGTCGCCGCCGCTATCTTGGACGATTTCGGTTAGCTTGATTTCGGTATCGCTGACTTGGGTGATAATGCCAAAATTCTGGCCCATGTAATTACCCTGCTTTACCCGGTATAAATTGTTGTCCGGGGTTTTAATCAGGGCGTGATTCATATTGTTTTGTTGCAGCGTCCCGACCATTTTCAGTGCTTCTAACGGATAGTTTTCCAAAGCCTGCTTAACGTGATCGCGCGGCGGTTGTAGCCCGCCTGCTTTGCTGCTACCGGAGGGTGGCGTAAGTTTGCGGGGTTTAAACGGATCCGGTAATTCGCTGGCGGCATAAACAAACGGCTCGTAGGGTTTAACTTCGGGCAAAGGCTGAACCTTGCCGCGTAAATCTTTACCGGCATTGGCAACGAAAGTGCGCGGATCATCGCCGCCATTACAAGCGGAAAGCACGAGCAAGATGGGCAGGAGGCGGAGGGTTTTCATTTCTTGGCCCCCTTGGCAGCTTTTTTGTTCTTTTGAAGTTCTTCATCATCCAAGTAGCGGTAAGTTGTGGCCGTTACATCCATTACCAAGTTTCCAGTTGGTGTGGGGGTGATGCCAATATTGTTAAGGGTCACAATGCGCGGTAATTGCGCGGTGTCGCTGGCGAAACGGCCTAGGTCATGGTAGGTCCCCGTGACTCTAATGGTAATTGGGAGTTCGGCATAAAAATCCTTGGCCGTTTCGTTCCCGGGCTTAAATAATTCGAATTCCAGGCCGCGGCCCAAACCGGCTTGGTTGATGTCGGTTAATAAGGCTTCCATTTCTGACTTGTTCGGCAACTGCCGTAACAGTGTGCCGAAGGCTTGCTCGATTTCAATGACTTGCTGGCGGTATACATCTAGATTGATAGCCTGCTGTTTTTTATCCAGAAACTCTGCGCGCAATTTCTTTTCTTCTTGTCGCGATTGATCCAAGGCGTCGAGTTGGTCTTTCCAGATAAACCAATAACCGCCGAGTAATAGCAGTGCGAATAAAATCAACATAGAGCCGATTTTGATCGGCATTGGCCAAGTGCCGATGTTTTTTAACGAAAGATTGTTGATGTCGTCGGCTAGGCTCATGATTTTTTGCCCTTGGATGCCGCGGGACTGGCCGGCGCGGCTTGCGTTGGCGCAGACAGTTTGACGGTTAATGTGAATTCGTTCGCACGCAAATTATTGACCGTGACCGCTTTGACCTCGACGAGATTGGGGGACTCCAGCCAAGGAGATTCTTCTAAGTTGCGCATCAATGTGGAAACGCGCGCATTGGATTGTGCATAACCTTGCAACGTGATGGATTTCCCGTTTTGTTTGATGGCCTTAAGGTAAATGCCCTCGGGGAGCTGTCGCACTAATTGATCGAGCAAATGAACTGAGCTGGAGCGGTCGGTTTGTAAATCTTCAACCACTTTTTTGCGATCTAGCAGTGATTTTGTTTTGTCTTTTAATATTTTAATCTCGGCAATTTCTTTATCGAGCTTACTGATTTCAGTTTTTAGGAAAGCGTTATTTCCATTCTGATATTCAATAATGCCGGCAATGATGGTGTATCCCAGCAGAACCGATACGATACCGAGAATAGCCACGCCGCCAGCAATGACGCCCATTTGGCGTTTTTGGGCTTGGCGTTTTTCTTCGCGATGCGGTAGTAGGTTGATGCGAATCATTTGTCGAACCTCCGCATCGCTAACCCGCAAGCGATTAGTAGGGCCGGGGCATCCAGCGTCAATTGTTTGGGCTTGATGCGAGAAGACAGCGCCATGCTGGCAAAGGGGTTGGCGATCATGGTGCTAGATTGGGTTCGCGTTGCAACGATTTCATCCAGACCTGGGATCATGGCGCATCCACCAGCCAGCAATACATGGTCGACTTGCGTAAATTGGCTGGATGAGAAAAAGAATTGGATAGCACGTGCGACTTCCAGCGCTAAAGTGTCCATGAACGGTTGCAGGACTTCAGCCTCATAATTTTCCGGTAAGCCGCCTTGGCGCTTGGCGATTTCGGCTTCGTCTGCGGATAAGCTGTAGCGCCGTTGAATTTCTTGCGTTAGCTGATTGCCGCCGAAGGTTTGCTCGCGCAGATAAATGGACTGGTCGTTACGCAGGACGTTAACGTGCATCATAGAGGCGCCAATATCGACAACCGCTATCGTTTGGTCGCGCCCGGCGTTCGGCAATTGTTGCGATACCATTTCACATGCGGCCTGCGTGGCAAAGGACTCAACATCCATAACCAAGGCCTTAAGCCCGGCGCTTTCTGCGGCGGCTACGCGATCCTCGACTTTCTCTTTGCGCGAAGCTGCAATCAACACTTCCATGTCATCTGGGCCGCTGGCGGCGGCACCCAACGCCTGGAAGTCGAGGTTAACTTCATCTAAAGCAAAAGGAATATATTGATTAGCCTCGGTTTCAACCTGAGTTTCTAGCTCGTCTTCGCGCAATCCAGCGGGGACGATAATTTTTTTGGTGATGACCGCCGCTGCCGGAAGCGCCATGGCGACATGCTTGGTGCGAGTACCCATGCGTTTCCAGGCGCGGCGCATAGTTTCGGCTACCGCTTCTAGATTCATGATGTTGCCATCAGTGACCGCGTCCTTAGGCAGGCTCTCGATCACGTAGCGCTCGACCCGCAGCAGATTTTTGCCTGCTTGCTCAATTTCCACCATTTTCACGGCGGATGAGCTTATGTCTACGCCGATTAACGGCGGTGACTGGGTTTGGAAGAGTTTGGCTAGCAAGTCAAAATCCCTTTCAATTTGGGTGGGTTAGCCGAACTTAATATAAATTACTTTAAATCCTAGCAACAACCATATAGCGTGTAAAGCGTTTTTTTGTATTACCAGGTTTTTCTTTAACGGCTATAATGGTTCAACTTTGATACCAGCGCGCGCAAATAAATAAAATTTAATTCCTTTAGCTTAAATTTACGCCTGATTTTTGCGTTGTGGCATTGGCAATAATTCATCGCTTCCGTATAAACTCACAGCTCTTTCGGAAACCAAGTAAATATCCTCATGAACCGTCGTTGGTGGCTGCTGCCAATAAAATTTCTAAGCTTTTTCATGGCGCTTTTCTTGTTAATCGCCTTATTGGCCGGGGTATTAACCTACCCGGCGCTGCCCTCCTTGAACATATTGACCGATTACCAACCTAAACTCCCCTTGCGTATTTTTACTGCGGATGGAGTTTTGTTAGGAGAGTTTGGCGAAGAGCGTCGTTCGGTAGTGAAATACGAAGCGGTTCCCAAAAAACTCGTGCAGGCGATTTTGTCTGCGGAAGATGATCGTTTTTTTGAGCATGGCGGGGTCGACTATGCGGGGATTGCCCGCGCAGCCTTAGCGAATATTACGAAGCGCAGAGCGCGTGAAGGCGCGAGCACGATTACCATGCAGGTCGCACGGAATTTTTTTCTATCCCCAGAAAAAACCTTAACCCGCAAGTTCAATGAAGTGCTGATGACTTTCAAGATCGAGCACAATCTATCCAAGAATCAAATTTTAGAGCTTTACATCAACCAAATTTACCTGGGACAACGTGCATACGGTTTTGCCGCTGCCGCACAAACTTATTTCGGCAAGCCGATAGACAAGATAACGGTGGCAGAGGCCGCGATGTTGGCTGGTTTGCCGAAAGCTCCTTCGCGCAATAATCCAGTCGCCAATCCGGCGCAGGCAGCAAAGCGCCAGCACTATGTTCTGGGGCGTATGCTGGAGCTTAAATATCTAACGCCACAGGAATACAAAATAGCGCTTGCTGAAAAATTGCGGGTACATCACGACATTGGCACTGCTGAGGTGACCGGGGATTATGTGGCAGAAATGGCGCGCCAATTTATGGTTGAGCGTTATGGCGATGCGACCTATACCAACGGCTTCAAAATTATTACAACGATACGCAAGCAGGATCAAGATGCGGCGAATTTAGCGGTACGGCAAAATGTGATGGATTATGATCGTCGTCATGGTTGGCGCGGCCCGGAGGAGGAGCTACAACTGCTGCCTAACGGCGCACTGAAAGAAGAAGCGCTCGATGAGCTGTTGCAGGATTTCGACGATGTTGGCGATTTAATTCCAGCATTGGTGTTAGCGGTCGAGCCAAAGAAAGTGAAGGTTTTTGCTAAGAACGAAGGCTTTATTGAAATTGCCCCTGATGGTCTGCTCTTAGTACAAAGAGCGCTGGCCGAGAAAAATGGCAAATCAAAATTCAAGCCAGGCATTGTGATTCGACTGAACAAAGACGCGAAAGGGCATTGGCAGGTAGCTCAATTACCAAACGTTGAAGCAGCCTTGGTGTCGATTAGTCCCGGGGATGGCGCGATTCGTGCACTTGTTGGCGGGTTCAATTTTTCGCGAAACAAATTTAATCATGTGATTCAAGCTTGGCGTCAACCCGGCTCCAGCTTCAAGCCGTTTATTTATTCAGCCTCCCTGGAAAAAGGATTGACCCCGGCAACCGTTATTAATGATGCGCCCCTATCGTTCGATGCCGGTCAAACCGGAAGCAAAGCCTGGGAGCCGAAAAATTACGATGGTACCTACTCGGGCCCAATCCGAATGCGGACGGCGCTGACCAAGTCTAAAAATTTAGTGTCGATTCGGATTTTACAAACCATCGGCCCACGCTATGCCCAAGACTATATAACACGTTTTGGTTTTAATCCGGAACAGCACCCACCCTACCTCACCATGGCATTAGGGGCAGGGTCCGTAACGCCGTTCCAGATGGCCTCGGCTTATAGCATCTTTGCGAATGGCGGTTTCCGTGTAAATCCTTATTACATTGAGCGCATTATGGATAGCCATGGCAAGGTATTGGCGCAAGCGAATCCGGTGCGGGCAGGCGAAAATGCGGAGCGCGCGATTGATGAGCGGAACGCCTATATTATGACCTCCATGATGAAAGACGTTGTGCGTTTTGGCACAGCCGCGCGTGCAATGCAATTAGGTCGCGGAGATTTGGCAGGTAAAACGGGAACGACAAATGATCAAGTCGACGCCTGGTTTTGTGGTTTTAACCCGCAGTTGGTAGCCATAGCCTGGATCGGGTTCGATCAACCGCGCACGCTCGGCGGCAATGAAACCGGCTCACATGCGGCGTTGCCGATGTGGATGACGTATATGGGCAAGGTTTTAAAAGGGGTGCCGGAAACAGAGCTTCCGATGCCGGATGGAATCGCTGTGGTGAACATCGATAACGCCGGAAAGCGTGCAAGTGACGGCAAGCCGGAATATTTTTTCCGAGAAAACGTTCCTGAAGAGCGACCAAGTTGGAATGAGGGTAGCGGCACTAAGGACGACGTAAAGAACGAGATTTTTTAGTTGGTACGATGAATAGCCATAAGGCACGCCATAGCCACCTATCCTCAAATCATTTACGAGAAAGTATTGCACAATTGGCCGCACGACTGATGGCCGAAGGGGTTCAAGATTTTGCCTTGGCTAAGCGTAAGGCGGCGCGGCAATTAGGGGCGTCAGATACGCAAAACTTACCTAACAATAGCGAAATCGAGCAAGCCTTACGAACCTATCAAACACTGTATCAAAGCGCGCATCAAAACAGCCTGAGCAACATGTTGCGAACGCAGGCGCTGCGGGTTATGGGCATATTGGCGTGCTTTGATCCGTTGCTGACCGGCTCAGTGCTGCGCGGTACCGCGACCGAATATTCCGACATTAACTTACTACTGTTTGCGGATAGTCAGAAAGAGGTCGCCCTTTATTTACTTAATCGCGATATGGAATATAGGCCCAACGAAAAGCGTTTCCGCTTTAACGATGGGGCGCGCCTTATACCGGTGCTGTTGTTAACTGGTAGCGATGAAGCGGATGTCCAATTGGCCATTTTTTCAAAGGCGGATCGCAGACATTTACCGTTGAGCCCAATTGATGGGCGGGTGCTACAGGGGGCGCGACTGTCGGAAGTGCGATCGCTTGTGGAGGAAGACGCGTAGTTTTGGATACAAATGGAGTCTACTGAAAAATAGTATTTCAGGGGTTGAAAAGATTGCGGATGGTACGATGAATCGACGCCAAAACATCGTCATCAGCGCTATTGGATGAACGCTATCGGTAAGGGCGGTAGGCGACATAAAACTTAAATTCATGTATTTAAAGGTATATTTTTTCATCCCGTGCGTCATAATGGTGGCACGATGCGTGCTTTAAGTGCGCTGTCATACAAAAAATCTAACTTAGTAAGCGCTACCTAACTAGGCATAACAACTAATCTAATGATTCGCGTATTTAATTTTTATTTATCCAAAGGCGTGCTCCTGCTGCTCGTGCTGGAGTCTTTGTTGTTGTTTGCAGCCATACCGGTGGGCGTTGAATCGCGATTCCAGGATTCAATCTGGATGCCGTCGATGAGCACGATTGGAAGTAACGCGATACTGTTTTTGTGTTTGGGTTTAGCGATCATGAGCGCTTTTGGGCTATATCGTCGCGATTTCGATGAGGGTCTGGGTAGCATGTTGTTCCGCGTCGGCGCCAGTTTTGTGCTGATTTTGCTGAGCATGGCGGCGTTGTATTATTTATTTCCCGAAATACATCTCGGACGTGGGGCGCTGGGTATGGCCTGTTTAGTAGGGCTGGCGGCAGTATTGGTAGTGCGTACGATCGTATTTCGTTGGTCCGATTTAGACATTTTAAAGCACCGCATGCTGGTGCTTGGCACAGGTACACGCGCCGCGAAAGCGATGGAGTTGCTCCATGCCGTTGATACTCGTCGTCGCATCCATATCGTGGGCTTTTTACCACTACAAGGCTTACATCATTTTGTGGATCACAGTTTGATCTTGACGGAACAGGGCGTACTGCCCGAGATTGTAGATAAATATCAGATTGATGAGATCGTAATTGCGGTACGTGAACGTCGAGGCGGCGGTTTGCCGGTAAATGATTTGCTCGAGTGCAAGCTTAAGGGCGTGCATGTTATAGAGTTGTCCAGTTTTTTTGAAAGAGAGCGTGGACAAGTGCAGCTGGAATCCTTGAATGCCAGCTGGATGGTTTTATCGGATGGTTTTCAACAAGGGTTTCTGCGCGATGTAGGTAAACGATTGTTTGATCTAGTGACCAGCCTAAGTTTGTTGGTGCTGACATTGCCATTGATGGTGCTGGCGATAGCGGTGATCGTCATGGAATCTGGATTCCCCGTACTTTATCGGCAAGAACGGGTCGGATTGGGCGGGAAAATATTTACCATCTATAAATTTAGAAGCATGGTACAAAACGCCGAAAAAGATGGAGCCCCCCAATGGGCACAAGCTGGGGATGCGCGCGTGACGAAGTTTGGAAATTTTATGCGCAAAGTCCGGATTGATGAGCTTCCACAAATATTTAATGTGTTGCGCGGTGATATGAGTTTTGTCGGCCCGCGTCCAGAGCGACCCTTTTTCGTCGATCAACTAATCGAGCAAGTCCCCTATTATGCGGCGCGCCATAGTATCAAGCCGGGTATAACCGGCTGGGCACAAGTGCGTTACCCATATGGAGCTTCGCTAGAAGATGCGATCGAAAAACTGCAATTTGATTTGTACTATGTTAAAAACCACACGCTCTTTCTTGACCTACTAATTATGTTTCAAACTGCGCAAGTGGTTTTGTTTGGCAAGGGGGCAAGATAGCCCCATGACATGGCCGATTGGCGCGATTAGTTATGGAATAGCGGCGCTGGCATTTGCCGTGCTGACGGTTTTGTTGGTCATTAGCCGACGCGACAAGTTTCACGGGGCGTTACTTATTCTGGCGGCGGGTGTTACATGCGGCTGGGCGGTGATCAACGCGTATGCGTTGAATTACACAACACTTGCTGAGTTGCCCGTCCTGTTAGAAATTGCACGTGACGGCCTTTGGTTGTTGTTGCTGTGGAAAATATTTGAATCGGGCGTGTGTAAAAATCCAGAGCCGACTCAAGCTTCATTACAGCGGATATTCATTGTTGGGGTCAGCATAGTTGGCGCAGTACTTTTGTATGCATTGGCGCTGCATGCGCAGGCGCTACCTGCGATTATGGATGGCGGCCCGGCCGGAATAATCATTGGCCACATTGCACTATCACTACTCGGTTTGGCGTTGGTAGAGCAACTCTATCGGAATGCAGCGGATACGCAGCGTTGGGCCATTAAGCACATTTGTTTAGGTCTCGGTGGCTTGTTTGCATTTGATTTTTACCTGTATTCCGATGCGTTGTTGTTTAAAGCGATTGACCCCGGTATCTGGAACGCGCGCGGCATAATTAACGCACTGATCGTGCCGCTGATCGCCGTATCCGCTGCCCGTAATCCGCAATGGTCGCTAGATATCTCCGTTTCGCGGGGCGTGGTATTTCACTCCGCGACCTTATTTGGCGCGGGCCTATATTTATTGATCATGGCAGCCGCTGGCTATTACATCCGTCTGTTTGGCGGAAGCTGGGGAGGAATGCTGCAAGCGGTATTTTTGTTCGGCGCTTTATTGGTGCTACTGCTGTTATTATTTTCTGGTGCGTTGCGGGCGCGCTTGAAAGTTTTGTTGAGCAAACATTTTTTTAGTTACAAATATGATTACCGTGAAGAATGGCTGCGCTTTACCTATACGCTGTCCGCCGGAGAGCCCGGTGTAAATTTACACGAACGCTCACTGCGCGCGGTCGCGGAACTGATGGATAGTCCCGCCGCCATGTTATGGGTTGAAAGCGAACATACCTTTCATCAAGTCGCGCAGTGGAATATGCCATTAGTCAGCGACAGCGAAGATGCGCGGGGATCGTTATGCGCTTTTCTATCTGAACGTCAATGGGTGATCGACTTAAAAGAGTATGCGGAACAGTCGGATGTCTATGGAAATTTACAGCTGCCATCTTGGTTGAATGCGGTGCCGCGTGCTTGGCTAGTGGTGCCGCTTATTTTGCACGAGCATCTCATGGGATTTATGGTGTTGGCGGACGCCCGTAGCGCGCGCGAATTTAACTGGGAAGATAGTGACTTATTGAAAACGGTTGGGCGCCAAGTCGCGGTCTATATTGCGCAAGTCCAATCGACGGAAGCCCTGGTAGAGGCGCGTCAGTTTGAATCGTTTAATCGGTTATCAACGTATGTCGTGCATGACTTAAAAAATATTGTGGCGCAATTATCCTTGTTGCTATCCAATGCACAAAAACATAAGCACAACCCTGAGTTTCAAGAGGATATGTTATCGACTATCGATAATGCGACACAACGCATGACGCGATTATTAGGGCAATTGCGTGCGGGCTATCAATCGGCGCAGCAACAAGCCGCCATCGAGCTAGGGCAGTTGATGGAATTGGTCGTGCTGGAGAAAAGTCTCAGTCGTCCTGCGCCGCGGCTGACCAAGGCAAATCAACCACTATGGATTATTTGCGATAAAGAGCGCTTGGTGCGGGTGCTGGGGCATTTAGTGCAAAACGCAATTGAAGCGACTGAAGCGACAGGCACCGTGAACATAAAACTCAAGGCACAAGGAGCATTCGCGAATATCGATGTAATAGACAGCGGTAAAGGCATGGATGAGGCATTTATTCGTGAAAAGTTGTTTCGTCCCTTTACTACGACCAAGAGTGGCGGCATGGGTATCGGCGTTTATGAATGCCGTGAATATGTCCGCGAATTAAAGGGTGAAATTAAAGTGGTCAGCACCTTGGAACAAGGAACGACGTTTACACTTAGCTTGCCATTGCGTAAGTTGATGCAGCCGGAAATAGAATCGCAGTTATCGCAAGGAGCAGATGGTGGCTAAAGCAGAAAAAACGATCGGCGGCGGCCCGCTTCTCATCGTTGAGGATGACGCTGGGCTGCAAAAACAGCTTAAATGGAGCTTTGATGATCTTGAAGTCATTATCGCGGGAGATCGTGAATCTGCACTAGTTGCGGTGCGGCGCTACGAGCCTCCAGTGGTAACGCTGGATTTGGGTTTACCCCCGGACGCGGATGGTGCGAGCGAAGGCCTAGCAACACTGGAACAAATTTTAGCGCTCGCGCCCGCCACTAAAGTGATTGTCGTATCCGGTAACCAAGATCGTGCAAATGCAGTGCAGGCTGTCGCAGCCGGGGCATACGATTATTACCATAAACCGATTGAGCCAGAAATCTTACGCATGATTGTCAATCGCGCAATGCACCTGCATCAATTGGAAGCGGAAAATCAACGCTTACAACAACCCCGAGGAGGCGCCTTGGCAGGGGTGTTGACCGGCAGTGTCTCCATGCAAAAAATATGTCGCACCATAGAAAAAGTAGCCCCGGTAGATGCCACAATATTGTTGCTAGGCGATTCCGGCACCGGTAAAGAATTGTTGGCGCGTGCGTTGCATGATCTTTCGCCACGGGCCAAGGAGCGTTTTGTCGCGATCAACTGCGCAGCGATTCCGGAAAACCTGTTGGAAAGTGAATTGTTCGGGTATGAGAAAGGCGCCTTCACCGGTGCCAGCAAACAAACCAAGGGCAAAATCGAGTACGCCAATCAAGGCACGTTATTTTTGGATGAGGTTGGAGACCTACCGTTTTCTTTGCAATCCAAACTGCTACGTTTTTTGCAGGAGCGGATCGTGGAACGCCTGGGTGGCCGCGAAGAAATCCCCGTCGACGTGCGGGTCGTTTGTGCCACGCACCAGGATCTGCGGCAACAGATTGCAGATGGTCGTTTTCGCGAGGATTTGTTTTATCGCATTAGTGAAATCACCATCGACATTCCTGCACTCAAAGCCCGCGATGGGGACAGCGTGTTATTGGCGCATGCCTTTTTGGAAAAATTCTGCAAGCAGTATGATAAAACGCTTAAAGGATTTACCCCCGATGCGCTCTCTGCGATTAAGAATCATGGATGGCCGGGCAATGTGCGCGAAATGGAAAACTGCGTAAAACGCGCGGTGATCATGAGTGATGATATTCGGATTGCAGCTGCTGATTTAGGCTTGCCACCCGGAACCGCAGAGCCTGAATTATTAAATTTGCGCCAAGCGCGTGAAATTGCCGAGCGCGAGGCCGTGAGTCGAGCGCTTGTGCGCGTCAATGGTAATGTAGCGCGCGCGGCGGAGTTGCTGGGAATTTCACGCCCTACACTCTACGATTTGGTGAACCGGTTCGGCATTCAAGCGAAAGACGAAGTTGAATAATCGTTTAATGCGCATGATGGTCGGCCTAGCGTTAAAATAGCTTTGATATAGGGTCTTACCGCGCACCTCAGTTCACTGGGTTTTACTACAATTCTTTACATTGAATCCTTTTGGAGAAAATATCATGTCGAATCGACGCAGCCCCTTCCCGCGAGCTTTGGCCATTGCGCTTGTACTGAGTTTGGTCGTCGCACTAAACGGCTGTGAGCGGTTCAAGTCGGCTGATAGCTTGTATCGTGACGCAGAAATACGTTACCAAAAAGGCGAGTTCAAAGCGGTTATCATTCAACTCAAAGCGGCATTACAAAAAGACCCAAAACATGGCCCGTCACGGCTTCTGTCGGCTAAGGCATATAACGATGTTGGAGATTTTGTCGCGGCAGAAAAGGAAGCCAGAAAAGCCCTTGAATTTGGGATGAATGCTGATCAGACAGCGTTGGAACTAGCGCGCTCCTTAGCCGGACAAGGGCAATTTCAAAAGGCGTTAGATGAAGCGAAGTTGTCGCCAAGCCTGAATGGGGAAGCCTTAGCGAAAGTTCTAGTGCTACGCGGTGACGCCCAGATCGCCTTACGATTAACGGATGCAGCCAAAGATTCGTATGCGGCGGCATTAAAAGCGGCGCCAGATTACTTTGGCGGTTATCTCGGGCAAGCGCGCTTGGCGGCTGCAAAAAATGATGAGCTTGAAGCCGCACGCCAAATCGACTTGGTGTTACAGAAGTCCCCAAAATCACTACAGGGATTACTGATGAAAGGCGACTTGCTGATCGCGCAGGGAAAAGTTGATCAAGCCGTGTTGGCGTATCAAGATGCTATCAAGGCTAATCCAAGTAGTGCGGCGCCCTATTTTAGGCTGGCTAATATTTATCTCGCTCAAAATAAGCCAACTGAAGTCAGTAACGCAGTTCAAGCGGCGCAAAAAACCGAACCCGGAAATTTAGAGGCGCAGTACTTGTTAGCGCGAAATGACTTCCAACAAAAAAAATACAATGATGCTCGTGGGCACATCTTGGCGGTATTGCGCGGTGCGCCAGACCATATGCCGAGTGTCTTGTTGGCAGGTGCAATTTCGGCTGCGCTGGGCGAGACAGAGAACGCGGAGAAAAATTTAAATCGGGTAATTAATGCGTTTCCTGGTAACGCTTATGCGCGGTCATTGCTGGCGAGTACGTATCTGACCAAAGGCCAGACAGATTTGGCGTTAGAAACCCTGAAACCGGTGTTGCAAGTCGAGAAGCCGGACGAGCGGATCTTGGCTTTGACGGGGCAAGCGTATTTGGCTAAAGGGGATGTGGCGCACGCAACCGAAATGTTTGAAAAGGCGCGCATCGCAAATCCAAATAGCGCCAAAATTCGTACCCGCCTGGGCGCGGCGCGCTTGGCGCAGGGTAACAACGAACTGGCGATTGCAGATCTAGAAGCGGCTTCCGCAATGGATGTCAAAGAGAATAGCGCCGACATGGTGTTGATCTTAAATTATTTGCAACATAAGAATTTTGACAAGGCCTTGGCGGCAATCGCCGTACTAGAAAAAAAACAACCTGACAGTCCGGTTCCCATGAATCTGCGGGGAGGAATTTTTCTTGCCAAGGGCGATATTAAGGCGGCGCGTGCTGATTTTGAGCGGGCTTTGGCCAAGCAGGCGGATTACTTGCCGGCGGCGCAGAATTTAGTGCAGCTGGATTTGCGGGAAAAAAATGTTGCCGCAGCACGAAAGCGTTACGAGGCGGTGTTAGCGAAGGATAAGCAAAATATTGGCGCGATGCTTGGTCTGGCCCAATTGGCCGCCATTGAGAAAAATGAAAAGGAGTATGGCGATTGGTTGGGCAAAGCGTCGAGCGCCAAACCAGATGCGATTGAGCCGCGTGCCTTGCTCGCGGATTTCTATTTAAAACAAAAGCGCCCGCAAGACGCCCTACGGATAGCATCCGAAGCGCAAAGCGCAAACCCAGATAATCCGCGCGCATTGGAACTGCTGGCGCGCGTGCAGTTTGCGGTCGGCGATAAAGAGAGCGGTTTAAAGAGCTATCAAAAGTTGGCGCAACAAAATCCCGACTCCGCGCCAGTGCAATATGGATTAGGGCTGGCGGAAGCGGCTGTGGAACATTTGGATAAAGCTGGCGCCGCTTTGCGCAAGGCCCTGCAACTGAAGCCATCCTACGCGGAGGCAGCCGCGACTTTGGTTGCGGTGGAAGTTCGTCAACAGCACGCTGAAGAGGCGCTTAAAATCGCCAGAGAATTTCAGCGCGTGAATCCAAAGTTGATTGCCGGTTTTGTTTTGGAATCGGATGTGTTTGCGCAACAAGGCAAATTTGATCCTGCGATCCAGCTGTTGCAGAAAGCACAGAGCCTGCAACCGCAAAGCGAGGTTGCGATGCGCATCCATAAATTGCAAATGGCCGCGAAACGGCCTGCTGAAGCGGATGCGTATTTGCGGCGCTGGCTGACGGCTCAGCCAAATGACATGGCAGCACGCACCTATTTTGCTGAGAGTAGTTTAGCCCGCAAGCAGAATAAGGTCGCGATCGAACAATATGAACTAATCCTCAAGGCATACCCAGATAATGTCTTGATCTTGAACAATTTGGCGGCAACGTATCAACAAGAGAAAGACGCGCGCGCACTGCCAACGGCCGAGCGCGCTTATAAGCTTAAACCGGATGTGCCGCAAATTGCCGATACCCTGGGCTGGATTCTGGTCGATCAAGGTCAGACAGCGCGTGCTGTTGAAATCTTGCGCAAGGCGGCAACGGCCGCACCGAAGAGCGGCGAGATCGGCTATCACTATGCGGTAGCATTGAATAAAGCCGGTGATAAAGCTGCGGCGCGCAAACAATTGGAAGCCATTCTTTCCTCAGGTCAGGCTTTCCCACAGCAAGAGCAAGCCAAGGCGTTGTTGAAGCAGATGTAGAAAACCCAAGTCGAATTGCTGCGATGGCGGATGCGGAGTTTCCGGCTATACTCTTTCCCAAAATAAACTAAAGGGGGAGTGAAAATGCAGACCATCGAAGCCTTGGTTGCGACGTTGTCGGGTTGGGTGTGGGGGCCGCCGATGCTGATCTTGCTGGTCGGCACCGGCCTCTACCTCACCGTTTTACTCAAGGGCATGCAGTTTCGCGTACTGCCCCACGCCTTCAAACTCATTTTTCATAAAGATCACGGCCACGCTGGCGACATTAGCCATTTTGCCGCGTTGATGACCGCGCTCGCGGCGACGGTTGGTATCGGTAATATCGTGGGCGTTGCAACGGCAATAACATTGGGCGGCCCAGGCGCGGTATTTTGGATGTGGATGACGGGCCTGGTGGGTATGGCGACTAAATATGCTGAAGCCGTTCTTGCGGTTAAGTATCGCGAACACGGCGAACATGGCATGCGTGGCGGCCCGATGTATTATTTGGCCAAGGGCGCCAATCTGCCATCCTTGGCTTGGTTGTTCGCACTGTTTACCGCTTTGGCGACTTTTGGCATTGGGAATATGACTCAAGCCAATGCGGTGGCCGGAAATTTTCAAGCGACCTTCCATATCGAACCCTGGGTCACCGGTGTGACCTTGATGTTGTTAACCGGCCTAGTGTTGTTGGGCGGCATTAAATCTATCGGACGTTTCACCTCGGTCTTGGTGCCATTCATGATCGTGGGCTATGTTGGTGCAGCCTTGCTAGTGTTGTTTTTGAATGCGAGCGAAATCCCGCACGCTTTTGCGCTGATTTTTAACCATGCGTTCAGTCCAGCAGCCGCAAGCGGTGGGTTTGCCGGTGCTGCGGTGGCGGCAGCGATACGTTTCGGCGTGGCGCGTGGTGTTTTCTCCAACGAATCCGGTCTCGGCTCGGCACCGATTGCAGCGGCAGCAGCGCGCACCAACGATCCGGTAAAGCAGGCCTTGGTGAGCATGACGCAAACTTTTATCGATACGCTGGTGGTCTGCAGCATGACGGCCCTGGTGATATTGACCGCGACGCCGTGGCTGCACGGTGTCAGTGCGGCGCAACTCACTAGCCTCAGCTTTGCCGAAACCTTGGGACCAAGCGGAGAAATAATCGTCACGGTTGCGACGGGTTTGTTCGCTTATTCCACGCTGATTGGCTGGAGCTACTATGGCGAAAAAGCCGTCGAATATTTATTTGGCCCGCGCTCGATTCGTATTTATCGGGTGGTGTTTGTCGCGGTGGTGGTGGTTGGTGCCATGATGAAATTGGAGTTTGTGTGGAATTTTTCGGATCTCATGAATGGGATGATGGCGGTGCCTAATCTAATCGCGCTGCTCATGTTATCCAAAGTCGTCAAACAAGAAACCGACCGGTATTTCAAACAATGAAAGAGCCAGCGATTCGTGGTCACTGGAGCGGTCGTTGGGCCTTTGTTGTCGCAACAGCTGGTTCCGCCGTGGGTTTGGGTAATATTTGGAAATTTCCTTATATGGCCGGTACGAACGGTGGCAGCGCATTCGTGCTGGTTTATCTGCTATGCGTCATCGCGATTGGCCTGCCGTTGATGATGACCGAAATCATGCTGGGTCGTCGCGCCCAGCGTAACCCGGTGGATGGTATGGCGCATTTGTCGGCGGAATCGCATGCTTCGCGCCTATGGATGGGCGTGGGTTACTTGGGTATTGCGGCCGGCATACTTATTCTCTCTTTTTATAGCGTGGTTGCCGGATGGGTGCTGGATTACACGGTTCGCGCGGCAACTAACGACTTTGCTGCGATAACAGCGACCCAAGCGCAAGCGCAGTTTTCGGCGATGATCGGCAACCCGCAAGAGCTCTTATTGTGGCACACGATATTTTTGTTCCTGACCATGCTGGTCGTCGCGCGAGGTGTCACGGCTGGTTTGGAGCGAGCCAATAAAATCATGATGCCGACCTTGGTAACGATACTGTTGATTTTGCTCGGGTATAGTTTGGCCGTGGGCGAAGTCAGCCGTTCGTTAGCCTTTATGTTTCGGGCTGACTTTTCTAAAATCACGCCTGCAGCCATTCTCTCCGCCATGGGCCATGCGTTTTTTACCCTTAGCCTAGGGATGGGCGCAGTGATGGTTTACGGTTCTTATTTACAACGCCATATCTCCATTGCACGCGCTACTTTTTATGTGGTTGTGGCAGACACCGCAATTGCGTTGGTGGCGGGCATCACAATCTTTGCCATTGGCTTCGCCAATCAACTGGAGCCGGCCGCAGGCCCGGGCTTGATTTTTCAGACACTGCCAATTGCTTTTGGGCATATGCCGGGAGGCAGGGTTTTTGCGACCTTGTTTTTTGTCCTTGTGGGGTTCGCTGCTTGGACCTCTTCCATTTCTTTGGTGGAGCCAGCGGTCGCTTGGTTAATTGAAAGACGTAAATTGAGTCGTGCACGGGCGGCACTCATCATCGGTGGGCTGATCTGGGTGATTGGCATAGCCGTGTTACTGTCATTCAATGTCTGGAGCGAAGTAAAGCTGCTCGGCTTTAATATTTTTGATCTGCTAGATAAGCTCACCACCAATATCATGCTGCCTTTGGGCGGCTTATTGATGGCGATTTTTGCCGTGTGGGTTATGCGTGCAGCGCATGTGAAAGAAGAATTGGGTTTGAACGAACGGCATTATCGATATTGGCGTTTTGCTACTCGTTTCATAGCGCCGGCCGCCATTATCTTAGTATTCCTAAACTTGCTGGGCTGGTTACCAGGGGTTTAAATTTTTGAGAAAAACAAAAAAGCCGACACTAAGGTCGGCTTTTTTGTAATGCAAAACATCGGATTACTTAAGAGACAAAACCCAGTGCACGAGGGACTTGATGTCTTCATCTTTAACTTGTGGCGAGTTAGGCGGCATTGGTACTGGACCCCAAACGCCAGAACCACCTTTTTTAACTTTCTCAATCAATTTTGCTTCGGCAGCCTTGTCGCCTTTGTATTTGGCGGCAACATCTTTAAAAGCCGGGCCGACGACTTTTTTGTCGACTTGGTGGCAAGCCATACAGGCGCTTTTTTGTGCCAGCGCTTGGTCAGCCATGGCTTGGGCACCAAACATTAAGCTGGCGGCGGTGATTGCTACGGTAACTAGTTTCATTCAAAGCTCCTTAGATACGATGGTTAAGAATTCTGATTGCGCATATTAGCATATTATTAAACATCCGCCCTCACGCTACAGAGTGTTATTAACTCGGCAGGCGTGGTAACGGCACTAAGACATTTAACGCCTTTACAAACCCAAGCGTTGACAACGGGCGTTTGGGGTTTGGCAAGAGCGCTAGGCAAGGCAGTCATTTTATTCGACAAAAAAAGCACCATCGAGTTCGGAAGATATGCCTTTGCCAGGGTTACACGCCAAGCTTCAATACTATCTGCTGGGCCGCGTACTACCACCATATCGGGTGGTTGGAGGTTTTCCTTAAGCCCGGTCAGCAGCGTAGTGTAAGCAGATGCCTGGTGAGAGGCCTGTGGGTAAAACAGGGTGAGTGCTCGCTCCGATGCGGTAATATAACTCGGCTCGCCTAGCAGCAGGCCAAGGCGCTGCAAGGCAACTATCGCGACGCCGTTGCCGGAAGGCGTTGCCTGGTCTGTGCCGGGTTTGGGGCGGTGGATCAAATGCTCGTGATCGTGACTGGTAAAGAAAAAGCCGCCATGCTCAGGATCTTCAAATTGGCTTAACAGTTGATCGGCCAAGTCTTTGGCAAAAGCCAAGTCTTGTCCTCGGTATTCGGTTTGCATCAGCTCCAGCAGGGCATCGAGCAAAAAAGCATAGTCATCTAGATAGGCGTTGAGCTTGGCTTGCCCGGCCTTAAAGCTGGCAGATAAGCGTTTCTCATGCCACATATTTGCATGAATGAAATCGAGCGCTTGTTGCGCAATTTGAGTCCAATCGTGGCGGCCAAAAACGCGCGCTGCTCGCGCCAACCCCTTGATCATGAGCGCGTTCCAACTGACCAATACCTTGTCGTCACGACCCGGACGAATACGTTTCTCGCGTTCAGCGAATAGCTTAGCTTTGGCATGCTTAAGCACCGACTCGGCATCTTTGGCCAAGGGTTGGGCCAGAATAAAATGCCAATTTTTATCTTCGAAATTTGGGGCTTGGTCTAAGCCATACTGTGGGGCTAATACGGCATACTCATCGGGTGTGAGTACCCGCTTTATGTCCTCAGGCGTCCAAACGTAGAACTTACCCTCTTCATGTTCTGAGTCCGCGTCCAGCGCCGAGTAAAAACCGCCCTCTGGCGCGCGCATTTCTCGCATCAACCAACCAATGGTCTCTTCGCACACCTGACGAAAACGTGGGTCGCCGGTGAGCGCGAAGGCGTCGGCAAACAATCCCAGCAAGGGGCCGTTGTCGTAAAGCATTTTTTCAAAATGCGGTATTGCCCAACGTTCATCCACCGAGTAACGGCAAAAGCCGCCACCGAGTTGGTCGTAAATCCCGCCTTGCTGCATTTTGTTCAGGGTAAACATCGCCATTTCGCCGACCGGAACCGTGCCGCCACTGGCAGCGTAGCGCAACGCGAATTCCAATTCGCTAGGGCGTGGAAATTTAGGTGCGCCGCCAAACCCACCCCAAACTGGGTCAAATTGAGCCGCCAAGCCGCGCGCGGCATCCTCAAGCGGAGCCAGGGTTAATTGCACCCCGGCTTGTCGCTGTGGCCCACTGGCATTGAAAGCGTTGAGCATTTGCGTGTTCTGCTCACTTATTTCGGCTTTGTGGCTGGCGTAAAACTCGGCAACCCGTGGCAATAAATCCAGAAATCCCGGCATTTGATAACGTGGTTGCTTTGGGAAATAGGTGCCGCTAAAAAATGGCACTTGATTCGGCGTTAAAAACATCGTTAACGGCCAGCCGCCGCCTCGGCGAGCGAGCATCTGGTGCGCAAGCTGGTAGATTTGATCCAGATCCGGGCGCTCTTCACGGTCGACTTTGATATTGATGAAATGCCGGTTCATTGCAGCGGCAACTTCTGCATCTTCAAATGATTCATGTGCCATGACGTGGCACCAATGACAGGACGAATAGCCAATAGAGAGCAGGATTGGTTTATCTTGTTGGCGTGCTATAGCAAGCGCTTCATCGCCCCAGGAAAGCCAATCAACAGGGTTGTTGGCGTGTTGCAGGAGGTAAGGACTGGTTTCTTGAGTTAAGCGATTAGCCATAAATAGCTAAATAATACCCGGTGGTTGTAATCGGCTAGCGGTCGTCTTGATCTGGTGAACTCATGCAACACAAATTTACTCAGTGAAGTTTGGCGCGTTCTTCTTGTAAAAGTTTTTCGCCATCAATTCCTTTCGACTTTGTGCGCCGGATAAAATCTTCGCGCAATTCAGCCCATCCCGCCGTAGATTTTTTGAACTCGACAGCCGACATGCTGAGACAACGATTGGTATCGGTGGTGATTTCACGCGCGATATTCTCCGGTGTGCAATCTTCAACCTTCCTGAGTTTATTTTGAATGGCTAGTTGGCAGACCCGGCGCACATAATCGGCGTAGGAAGTGGCAGCGACCACCGTTGTACAGAACCCCTTTTGATCTTGCGTTTCAACCAAAGCGGATAGATGAGCAAATGCGCGCATTTCTTCGGTGGGTTCGGCACCCAATACGGGTGTGGTTGTGAAAAGTAATCCGATAGCCAGAAAGACCAACGAACCAAGCGTTTTAATAATCATGAGCGCCCCCTTGTAGATATTGTCGGCCTATTCTGAATCAAGTGTCAGGTTGAATTCGGCCCTTCTTGTTGCTCGACGATGGAATCGCAATCACTTGGTCATGCGTTATCCTAAATTTGGCACAGTGCATGTGCTAGTTATGAAGACGATCTGTGTTATTCGTGAATGAGTTTACGTATCTCCGCTTCAATTTCCGGATGGTCGAATTCGCGCCCACCGATGGCGCGGTAGGCGATGCGTCCTTGTTTGTCGATGATGAAACTGCTGGGCAAGCCTGGTACTTTCCATTGCGCGGAAGCCTCGGCTTTTTGATCCAGCAGGATCGGGAAAGTCGGTGAGGGACTAAGTTCGCCGGTGAAGGCAAACACCAAATCAAAACTCTCATTTTGATCCGCTGCGAGAATCATGAACGGTTCAGCCTTGAGCTTTAAATAGAGTCGCTCCATTGACGGCATTTCGCGCCGACACGGCGGGCACCAAGTGGCCCAGAAGTTGAGGAGTAAAACCTTGCCTTTGTAATCGCTGAGCTTGTGTGTTTTGCCGTCCAAATCTTTGAGCGTAAAGTCGGGAGCCGCAGGGCGTGGCTTTAGTGCATTCAGTTTGTATGTGAGATCGGGTAAATCGGTTTGCGCTGTGGTGAGCGCGGGTAGCAAAAAAGCGAGGCTAACGAATACCCGAGCCGCTGGGACAAGCCATGTTTTCCAGTTTACCGCTGAATGTTTTGCCATTTTTCCTCCATACATAAACCAGATCGAAACGGGTACCCGGCGCTATGCGCGGCGTGGTAAATCCCTGTGCCCAATCGCCCTCTTCAAACGTGATGTCATCCGGCAAAATCGAGAAACTGAAGTCGGCACCGAGTTTTTTCCACTCGGCGATCCATTCTGATTTGGTGCGCAGGCGATGCTGTTTGCCATCGGCCGTAATGAAGCGCCATTCTGCTACACGATAGGACAGCGGAGCGCTGGTCTCGTTGCGCGCGATCGTGCCAAACACGCAATAGCCACGCATGCTTTCGAAAATTGCTGGCGGCAAGTCGCGTGAGGCGTAGGTGGCTTGTACGAATTCCGGCAGCAGTTGCACGAGCTCCAAGCTAAAGCCGCGATCAGATTTTTTCCAGGTCTTGAGACCGGTTGCGGAGTTTTGCGTCACGATCGTGTCCGCTGCCAATACCATATGCGCGGTGCTGGTGGCGAACAGCAAGAGTGTGATCAGCAAGCGGCGCATGTTTTAGCTCTTATGCTCTACTTGCGAAACATCGCGCACCGCACCCGTTGCCGCTGAGGTCGTCAGCGCCGCATAAGCGCGCAGAGCCGCAGAGACGATACGATTGCGGGCAATCGGCTGCCAGGCTTTTTTGCCTTTGGATTGCATGGCGGCGCGACGTTTTGCGAGTTCGTCATCGGATACTTTGAGATGAATGCCGCGATTTGGAATATCGATCTCGATGGTATCGCCTTCTTCCACTAGGCCGATAGTGCCGCCTTCGGCTGCTTCCGGCGAGACATGGCCGATGCTTAAGCCGGAAGTGCCGCCGGAGAAACGCCCGTCGGTAATCAGTGCGCAAACTTTGCCCATGCCTTTGGATTTCAGATACGAAGTTGGGTACAGCATTTCTTGCATGCCGGGCCCGCCTTTCGGGCCTTCGTAACGAATGACGACTACATCACCGGCTTTAATCTTGTCGGCGAGAATGGCTTCCACCGCATCGTCTTGGCTTTCGAAGATACGTGCAGGCCCGGAGAATTTAAGAATGCTTGCATCCACACCCGCAGTTTTGACGATGCAGCCATCGAGCGCGAGATTGCCATGCAGCACGGCCAAACCGCCGTCTTGCGAATAGGCGTGCGCTTTGTCGTGGATGCAACCGTTGACCTCATCGGTGTCGAGCGTGTCATAGCGTTTGCTTTGTGAAAACGCGACTTGCGTCGGCACATTGCCTGGTGCGGCGCGGAAAAATTCCAGCACCTTCTCATCCTTGGTGCGGCGAATGTCCCAGTGCTCCAATGCATCGCCCATGGTTGGACTGTGGATGGTGTGCACGTCGCGATGCAAGAGCCCTGCGCGATCGATTTCGCCCAAAATGCGCATCACACCGCCGGCACGATGCACATCTTCCATGTGATATTCCTGCGTGGCGGGGGCGACCTTGCTGAGGTTCGGCACTTTGCGCGACATGCGGTCGATGTCTTTCATGGTGAAATCCACGCCGCCTTCGTGCGCGGCCGCCAAGAGGTGCAGCACCGTATTGGTGGAGCCGCCCATGGCGATGTCGAGCGCGATGGCATTTTCAAACGCTTCAAAGGTCGCAATGTTGCGCGGCAGCACGCTCATGTCGTCCCGCTCGTAGTGGGAACGCGCAATCGCAACGATCAATCGGCCGGCTTCGAGGAACAGCCGTTTCCGATCGGAGTGCGTGGCCAACACGGAGCCATTGCCCGGCAGCGACAAGCCTAAGGCTTCGGTTAAGCAGTTCATGGAGTTGGCGGTAAACATGCCGGAGCAGGAACCGCAGGTCGGGCAAGCGGAACGCTCGGTGATGGCGACATCTTCATCGCTCTCTCTGGAATCGGCAGCAGACACCATGGCGTCAACCAGATCCAACTTCACCGCTTTGCCCTTTAGCACCGCTTTGCCGGCTTCCATCGGCCCGCCGGAGACGAAGACGGTGGGAATATTGAGGCGCATGGCGGCCATCAACATGCCGGGCGTAATTTTGTCGCAGTTGGAAATGCACACCAGCGCATCGGCGCAGTGGGCGTTGACCATGTATTCCACACTGTCCGCGATCAGTTCGCGCGAAGGCAGCGAATACAACATACCGCCGTGACCCATGGCGATGCCGTCATCCACGGCGATGGTGTTGAATTCCTTGGCCACGCCGCCGGCTTTTTCGATTTCGCCCGCGACCAGTTGGCCGAGGTCTTTCAAGTGCACATGACCGGGCACGAACTGGGTAAAGGAATTGGCAATGGCGATGATGGGTTTGTCCCAGTCGCCTTCTTTCATACCGGTGGCACGCCATAGGGCGCGGGCGCCGGCCATATTGCGGCCATGGGTCGTAGTGTGGGAGCGGTAACGGGGCATAATTTTCCTCAAAAAATATCGGGCGCAGCCAAAGTGCGTGGAACACGTATAATGAGCGGCTTATTTTAACTGATTCTGCCGCGCCCCCCATGTTTGTTCATCCCGGATTTGACCCTATTGCCATCCATGTTGGCCCGCTTGCGGTGCGCTGGTATGGCTTGATGTATTTGTTGGCTTTTATCACCGTTATTGGGCTGGGCCGACACCGAATTAAAACGCGCCCCTCGTCCGGCTGGAATAACCAGATGCTGGATGATGTACTGTTTTTTGGGGTATTGGGTGTGGTGCTGGGTGGGCGGCTGGGTCACGTGTTGTTTTATCAGCCCGACTATTATTTGGCGAACCCGTTGCATATTTTATATGTGTGGGAAGGCGGCATGTCGTTTCACGGCGGATTGCTCGGCGTGTTATTGGCGATGTGGTTTTATGCGCGTCGTGTCGGTATTTCGTGGTTATCGGTGACGGATTTCGTTGCGCCGCTGACGCCGCTCGGACTGGGTTTTGGCCGCATTGGAAATTTTATCAATGGCGAGCTATGGGGGCGTGCCACGGATGTACCTTGGGGTATGGTTTTTCCAAAGGTCGACGGATTAAGCCGTCATCCGTCTCAGCTGTATGAATTTGCGCTGGAAGGGTTGGTGTTGTTCACGATTGTTTGGCTGTATTCGAGTAAACCGCGATCTGCTGGTGCCGTATCCAGTGTGTTTTTGATTGGTTATGGCGTGTTTCGCTTTTTGGTTGAATTCACACGTGAGCCAGACAATGGCTTTCTCTTGCTCGGTATGAGTTTGGGCCAGTGGTACAGCATTCCTATGGTGTTGGTGGGTGCGCTGATGTTGCGGAAGTTTTCGCGGACATAAAAAAAGCCGGGTACTCGCCCCGGCTTTTGATAAGCAGTTGTGCTGCTTATGGACGAATATAACTCCAACCCTGCTGCTGTCTAGAGCCGATTTCGATCACGCCAGCGGGAACTACGGAGACACCTGGAACGAGATCGTCTTGCGTGACTTTTTGTGCTTTCATTGTGTTGCCGCAGGCCACCACTTTTACGCCGGCTTTTTCTGCGTCTTGAATGCGACCAGCCACTTGCGAGTCGAGTTTCAACATGTTGAGACCTGGGCCATAGGCCACGATTTCAACTTCTGAGTTTGCGGCACCGAGGTCATGCTGCACGTTTTTAGCGTTATTCAGCGCCAGATTCCATTTGGCCGGATCGTTGTCGGTGATCTGGATTACGAAGCTGGTCTTTTCAGGGCGCGGCGGTTGCATTGCGCAACCAGTAGTTAGGGTAACGGTCAAGGCGAGTAAAACAGCGGATACTAAGCGCATGGGAGTCCTCAGGTTGGTTAAAAAACAAATTAATTGTAGGCCTTTAACCCGAAACTTTAAATCAAAATAATGAATCGGCATGGCATGGAAGGGCTGCAGCAGGAAAAAGGCACACTGCCAGATCGAGTGTGGGAGAAATATTACAGCAGCGCTGCCGATGCACGTCGTTTAACCAGGACACCGTTAATATGCTATGCCTTGCTTTATGGCCTTTTTGCAATTTGCATCGTAGGTAAGCTGCCGATGTGGACGCTTTGGGTCAGCGCACCGATTCTTGTGGTTCGCTGGCTGTTGGCTACGCACGAACTGATGCATGTGCGCAACGAGCGCGAAGTCGATTGGCTGACCCGCTTGATGCCCTTGTTGCTGACCCCGTTCTCCCTGGGCTATCGGGAGTATCTGGACATCCATCGGGGACATCATCGCCACATGGCAACACCGCAAGATCCGGAATATTTTCAATTGCGCGGCAATAAGTTGCAGGGCTTGTTAAACGCGATGACGGCGCCGGAGCAGGCTTTTCTGCGCTGGGTGGTGCGCGAGGGCGTCGATGCAGAATTGATGATGGGCGTGTTTTTGCGTGCGGGTTTGTTTGTGCTTCTTTGGGCGCTTTCAGGCGTGGCTTTCTGGGGGTTCTGGATTCCGATGCGCCTTGCGTATGGCGCTAGCTATTTCGCGTTTTTTTATGCATTACACCGACGCGGCAGCAATTATGGTGTTTATCGCGTAACCCTTTCTGCCGGGGTTGAACGATTGTTTACGTTACTGTTTGGACGTGAAGCCTTACTGGCTACGCGTTACCACGACATTCATCATGGCCAACCGCGCATCAGCGCCTTGCATTTGCCTGCCGTAGCACGGGATTTACCCCAAGAAGGCTTGCCCTTAAAATAGGGCAGAACGTGGGCCGATAGCTCAGCTGGGAGAGCGCCGCGTTCGCAATGCGGAGGTCGGGAGTTCGATCCTCCTTCGGTCCACCATAATTGAGATACTCAAAGCCCGGCGGATTGCCGGGCTTTTTTCTTGTGCGCTTTTGAATCGACGTACTTTGAAAAGAAGTATTGCGCAGTCGCGCCCTTATTGTTTTGGTGTTTTTCCAGGCCCGCCTTGGTTTGACGCTCTTAGCCGAAAGCGACTATAATGCCGGGCTTTTCCAGGGCCATATTGGTTGGAAAGTGGTGGGTTGGCCCGCGAGGGGAAGGGTTCATGGATCTGCGTATCCGGCGGGTGTTAAGCCTGCAACTCGCTGTTTTAATAGTTGTTTCCTTGGGGGCATATGCTCTTTGGGGGTCGGCAACGGCAACGGCGGCTTGGTTTGGTGTGTTTGTGGCCACCTCGAATACGCTGTTGATAGCTTGGCGCATGCGCCAAAACAACAAAATGCCGGATAAGCCGGCGAGCTTAAATGAGTTTTTCCGCTCTTGGTTGGAGCGATACCTAGTGGTTGGCGTACTGCTGGCACTGGGTTTAGGGAGTTTAAAACTGTTGCCGCTTGGTTTGCTAAGCGGCTTTATTCTGGGGCAGTTGGTTTGGATTTTGGCCCCATTAACGATTAAAGAAACATAGTCATGTCTGCTGAAACGCACGAATCTTCTGGTGAATCGCACGAAGTTCATTCATCTTCGGATTACATCAAGCACCACTTGCAGAACCTCACCTACGGTAAAAAACCGGATGGTCATTGGGGTTTGGCGCACACTTCGCAAGAAGCCAAGGACATGGGTTTTTGGGCGTTTCATGTTGATTCATTGGGTGTTTCGCTGTTGCTGGGTGTGTTGTTTCTGTGGGCTTTCCGCAGTGTAGCTAAGCGCGCCAATGCTGGTGTGCCGACGGGCTGGCAAAATTTTGTTGAATGGATAATCGAATTTATCGATACCAGTGTGCGTGGTTCGTTTAGCGGCAAAAATCCCCTGGTTGCGCCATTGGCGATGACCGTGTTCATCTGGATTTTTTTGATGAACTTCATGGACTTGCTGGCGGTTGACCATATACCTGAACTGGCTAAGGCATTCGGTCTGCCATTCTTTAAAGTAGTGCCGACTACCGATCCGAATACGACTTTCGGCATGGCGATTGCCATTTTCTTCCTCATTATTTTCTACAGCGTCAAGATGAAGGGTTTGGGCGGCTTCATTGGCGAATTGGCGTTCCAGCCATTTGGCAAGCCGGGCATCCTTGTTAACTTGCTGCTGGAAGGCGTGAATTTGATCGCTAAGCCAATTTCACTGGCCTTGCGTCTGTTCGGCAATATGTATGCGGGCGAGATGATCTTTATTTTGATCGCGATCATGTTTGGCGCCGGTGTCGGTTTTGGCTTGCTGGCAGGCGTGTTGCAGTGGGCTTGGGCGGTGTTCCACATTCTGATTATTACGCTGCAGGCGTTTATTTTCATGACGCTGACAATTGTTTACATGGACATGGCGCATCAAGAGCACCATTGATTCCGATTTTTGATTATTAAGTAACGTTAAACTCAAGGAGATTTTCAAATGGAAATGGGAAACGCACTGCTGTATATCGCTGGCGCTTTGATGATGGGTTTGGGCGCTTTGGGCGCTGCGGTTGGTATCGGCATTCTCGGTGGCCGCTTCTTGGAAGGCGCTGCACGTCAGCCTGAATTGATCCCTATGTTGCGCACCCAGTTCTTCATCGTGATGGGTCTGGTGGACGCAGTGCCGATGATTGCTGTCGGTATCGCGATGTATGTCTTGTTTGCTGTTGTTAAATAAGACTGACGACTCGGAAGCGAAACCATGAATATTAACGCCACTCTCATCGGCCAATCGATCACGTTCTTCTTGTTCGTTTGGTTCTGCATGAAGTTCGTGTGGCCGCCCATCATGAGCGCTCTAGCTGAACGCAAGAAGCAAATCGCCGACGGCCTAGCCGCTGGCGAGCGCGGTAAGCATGAACTGGAACTGGCTTCCAGGAACGCTGCCGATTCCATGCGTGAAGCCAAGGGCCAAGCTGCGGAAGTGATCGCGCAAGCGGAAAAACGCGCTGCGCAAATCGTCGATGAAGCCAAAGGCACCGCGAAAGCGGAAGGTGATCGCATGATCGCTGGCGCCAAAGCTGAAATCGATCAGGAAGCGACCCGTGCACGTGAAACGCTGCGCGAACAAGTTGCTGCGCTGGCGGTTGCCGGTGCGGAAAAAATCCTCCGCCGCGAAATTGATGCCAAGGCCCACGCCGACCTGCTCGAAGCCATCAAGAAGGAACTCTAATGGCTGAACTCGTCACCATCGCGCGTCCCTACGCCGAAGCCATCCTCCGTCTCGCAAAAGACGGCAATGCGTTCGACGACTGGTCGCGCATGTTGCAGATGGCGGCTGCCGTAGCGCAAGACGCGCAAATGGCGGCGCTCATCGCCGACCCTAAAGTTGGTTCTGGAGACGTGAGCCGAGTATTCCTCGGCGTGTGCGATTCCAAGCTGACCGAAGCAGGTAAAAATTTCGTCAAAGTGCTGATCGAAAACGATCGTCTGTCTGTCCTGTCGCAAATTGCCGCCCTTTATGAAGCGCTCCGGCGCGATCACC
>JAHECG010000018.1 GCA_024641855.1 Betaproteobacteria bacterium
AATGCACTTTCGCATTTGGGGCATGTGCGGCCTTCCAAAATTTCTGGTCCAGGTGCAGCTGCGCGCTCGGCTTCGGTTTCATTGGCGTTGCGCGTGTAATCGCATTCCGGGTAACCGCTGCATCCAATGAAGCGACCGCGCTTGCCTAAGCGCAGGTTTAATGGCTTGCCACATTTAGGGCAGGCTTCATCCATCACCTCAGTGGTGATGTCCTTGCGCTCGATGTTTTTCTTTTCTTCCAGTTGGGTTGAAAACCCATCCCAAAATTCTTTCAGTACGGGCAACCATTCGAGCTTGCCCTCAGCGATGAAGTCGAGCTGATCTTCCAGCTTGGCCGTGAAATCGTAATCGACGTAACGCGTGAAATGCTCGGTTAAAAATTTATTTACGATACGGCCCACATCGGTTGGCGTGAAACGCTTTTTATCCAATTCGACATATTCGCGCTTCACCAACGTAGACATAATGCTGGCGTAAGTTGAAGGACGACCGATGCCGTGCTCTTCCAACGTTTTGACCAAGCTCGCTTCCGTATAGCGTGGTGGTGGCTGGGTGAAATGTTGTTCGCCGAAAAGCTTATCGACGGGGACAACATCGCCCACATCCATCGGTGGTAACTTTGCTTCGCCTTCTTCGTCTTCTGCTGGCTCTTCGTCCACATCTTCCAAATACACCGCAATGAAGCCGGGGAAAACCATGACTTGACCGCTGGCGCGGAATAAATTTTCCGGGCCACCGAGGCTAATATCCAAACTGACGGTGTCGAATTTCGCTGGCGTCATTTGACAAGCTAACGCGCGCTTCCAGATCATTTCGTACAGCTTAGTCTGATCCGGCGTGAGATGTTTTTTCATTTCCTGCGGTGTGCGCAGGATGGATGTAGGGCGCACTGCTTCATGCGCTTCTTGCGCATTTTTGGATTTGTTCTTAAACGTTATTGCTGCCTTGGGTAAATATTCCGGCTCGAAATTATTTTGAATATAGCCGCGAATTTCTTCTAGCGCTTCAGCCCCCAAATTCACCGAATCGGTACGCATATAGGTGATTAAACCCACGGCGCTGCCGCCAATGTCGACGCCTTCATATAGCTGCTGCGCTACGCGCATGGCACGATCAGCAGAAAAACCTAGCTTACGCACGGCTTCTTGCTGCAAGGTTGATGTGGTAAATGGCGCAGCGGGTTGCCGCGTTTTTTTACGCTTCTCGACCGACTCAACTTTGGCTTTGTCGCCTGCGGCTTTGAGTTTGGCTAATACGGCGTCGCTGGTGCCGACTTCGCCAATATCAAATTGGTCGAGTTTTTTGCCTTCGTATTGAAACAGCTTGGCGGAAAATTTCTGCTTGCCCTTGCGTGAATCGAGATGAACAGTCCAATATTCTTGCGTGGTAAACGCTTCGATTTCGATTTCGCGTTCACAAATTAGCCGTAGCGCGGGGCTTTGCACACGACCAGCAGAGAGTCCGCGCCGAATCTTGCGCCATAACAACGGCGACAGGTTAAAGCCCACCAAATAATCTAAGGCGCGACGTGCTTGCTGCGCATTCACCAAGGGCATGGCGATTTCTCGCGGCTCCTCAATCGCCGCGATTACGGCTTTTTTGGTAATTTCGTAGAACACCACGCGCTTGAGTGGTTTGTTCTTGATTAGTTTCTTCTCTTTAAGCAGCTCAACAATATGCCACGCAATCGCCTCACCTTCGCGATCCGGGTCAGTTGCGAGCAGAATTTCATCGGCCCCCTTCACCGCTTTGGTCAATACATCAACGTGTTTAGCGTTGCGTTCGACCAATTGATATTTCATGGCGAATTTGTTTTCGGGGTCTACGGCGCCAGTTTTTGGCACGAGATCTCGCACATGGCCATAAGACGCAACGACTTCAAAACCGTCGCCGAGATATTTCTTCAGCGTTTTGGCTTTGGATGGTGACTCAACAATTAGTAAGCTGTAAGGCATGCGCGCGGTATAAGTTGTGGGCCGAGCGCAGGATATTAAGGGGTTAGGCTTGCCGGTGGCAAGTCAAAGCGCATTAATGTAGCCGTGGCGCGTCGTCGCTGGTGAGAAAGTCTTCCATAAAGACATAGTCTTGGCCGTGGCTCCAAAGCACCATCAGCACGATCCATTTCACATGCTCCAGGCTGACATCGGCTTCAGCTAAGGCCAGCACTCGATCAATAACGCACTCGCGCTGAATTGGATTGAGGATGCCCGACATCTCCAAAAACGTTAGCAATCCCTGCGCTTGGTGATCCAGGCGCTGTTGTTCTTGTGGTGCATAACAACGGGTTGCCGCGCTGGCAGCAAACGCCTCAGGGTAAACGGTGCTGGCTGACAACTGCTCCAACCCGGTAAACCAATCAAATGCGCGTGAAATCTCGTCGGTGTCAAATCCCGCCGCCGAAAGTTCGCGGGCGAGTTTTCCGTGATCGGGATGTATTTCCGCCTCAAAGTAATTTTCAAAGAGGTAAACCAAGATATCAAACATGGATTCTCTCATGGCGGTAGTATGTCATATTTTCTTTTAAATCAATTAATTGCTTGATAAAAACCGCCCGGTAACGATGCCACTTGGCCATTTATTTCAAGCTCTAACAGAATGGCGCAAACCCGTTCCGCCGTCAACCCTGTACGCGTTACCAGCGTGTCGATGCCGCAGGGGGTGTGCCCAAGCTGTTGCTTGAATTCGCTGTGTTCGGTTTTGTCGGTCGGCTGTACCGCTTGTAGGCCTGGATTTACTTGGGTGTTAAGCCCTAATTCTTCGAGGAGATCTTGTGCACTCTCGACCAGTTTTGCGCCTTGTTTTATCAGTTGATGGCATCCCTTGGACAGCGGTGAATGGATCGAGCCCGGTATAGCAAAAACTTCTCTGCCCTGCTCTCCTGCCAAGCGTGCGGTAATTAGTGAGCCGCTGCGCAACGCGGCCTCAATTACCAACACTCCTCGAGATAATCCGCTAATGATACGGTTTCGGCGTGGGAAATTTTGCGCCATTGAGGGTGTGCCCAATGCAAATTCCGAAATGATCGCGCCTTGCTGCGCCAGCACATGTGCCAAATCCCGATTGCGGGCCGGATAGACAATATCTAAACCAGTGCCAACAACCGCGATTGTGGATGCTGTCCCCTTGAGACCCCCACGATGCGCAGCCGCATCAATCCCCAGCGCCATTCCACTAATGATCGTAAACCCTGCATCAGAAATCACGTGCGCAAAAGCCGCGGCGTCCTTTTCTCCCTGTGGCGTAGCGCGGCGACTTCCAACAATAGCCAGTGCCGGTTGCTGGAGTAAATCCAATCGGCCTTTTACATACAAAAACGGGGGTGGGTCTGGTGTTTCCAGCAAGTTTTGCGGATATTCCGGATCCGCCAATGTGACCACGTGGTTACCGGCTTCTGCAAACCATTTTTGAGTTGTTATTAGGGCTTTATCATCAACTCCCGCGACGATAGCGTGCGCGATTTTGCTATCGCACACAGCGCTAAGCTGCGCCATAGAGGCTGAATAAATGTTTTGCGGGGGGCCGAAAACCGTCAGTAGGCGGCGGTAGGTTTCGCCGCCCAGACCGGGAATACTACTAAGCGCAAGCCAGTAACGCGCCTCATCCCAATCGACCATAAATATGTATCAGGGAGTTTCTACCGCATCGTTGATTTTTATCGACCGATCCGACTTCATTACAAGTGCATAGGAGATGTTGTCGAAAACGCGGAAGATAAGTGCCAAACCGATACGCTCTTCCGGTAGTTTAATCGCTTTATTTTTATCCCCACTTCGATATGTTGCCACTTCTCCCGCACGTAATATTGCAAGCACATGTCCTGACTCCAACCCCTGCTTGGTGCCCAAATTAATCGTAATGATCGAGTCTTTACCGACTTCGGCGACCCCTGCATATGCTGCCATCACCCGCCCTTTTACTAACCCGGAAGGCGCGTGCGGCACAAAATTAGCCAAATCGATGTTGGATGCCGCCACCAAGCGATCGTCACGCAATACCTCTTGATTTGACTTGATAATCTCGATCGTCGCGGGATCCCCAAATTTTAATACGCGCGCATCGCCGACATAAATTGCTTCAAAGCCAAGTGTTTTTTTCGTTTCTGGATCCAACAATGCCTTGCCGGGCCGAAACAATTGCCATTGTTTTTGCCCGCTTGCGGGTAAGCCCATTGCATAAGCGCGTCCACCGGCACCAATGGCAACGCGACTTTCTTCGTTGGCAATTATGTGCGGCGCATTTTCCAGGCCATCTTTTTCTATCACCAGTGGCTGGCTTAAAAACGGGCCAATATCGGCCGGAGAAATAATCGGTATTGCTAAATTTGCACTCGGTTCAATGCGCGTTTGTGGCGAACGTTTTTCAAAATCGTGGCCGTGGTATTTTTCGTTTTTGGATAAACGCAGCGTTCCGTTTTCACGATCCAACAAAACAACATCACCGGGATAGATCCAGTGAGGATTTTTAATTTCGTCTTTATTCAGTTGCCAGATTTCTGGCCAGCGCCACGGGCTTTTAAGAAAACGTCCTGAAATCGCCCAAAGCGTATCGCCTTTTACCACTACATATCGATCGGGAGCATCTTCTTTAATTTGTAATTCATCCGCACGAACTGCTGCGGTAAACAACGTGCAAGCACTAAGCAAGGCTATAATAATATTCCGCATGGGCGACCTCGGTCACATTGGGTTGCGAATCCACGCTATATTGCGTTGACCTTTATGCAAAACAGATCGTGGAGTTTGCTTTAAATTCTGCATGTAAAAGTTTAATTAAGCAAGCCTTTTGAGATGGCCATATTACCTATTATTCATTTTCCAGACGAGCGTCTGCACACTAAAGCCACACCCGTAGCCATCGTTGACGACCAGATTCGCAAACTAATCGCGGACATGGCTGAAACCATGTACGCCGCGCCTGGCATTGGTCTGGCTGCAACGCAAATCGACGTTCATCAGCAAGTGATCGTAATCGACACGTCGGAAAACCATAACAATCTATTAGTGTTAATTAATCCGATAATTATTAAAGCCAATGGTCGCGCGGTACATGATGAAGGGTGTTTGTCAGTTCCTGGAATTTATGAAGCAGTTACTCGCGCCGCGCATATTAGTGTTAAGTTTTTGAATATTGATGGAAAAGAAACCGTGCTTGAAACTGACGGGCTGCTTGCGGTGTGCATTCAGCACGAAATGGATCATTTACAAGGCAAGGTCTTCGTTGAATATTTATCCCAACTCAAACAAGCGCGGATTAAGCAAAAACTCAAAAAACGTATCCGCGAGACCATGTAAATGCGTCTAATTTTTGCCGGAACGCCAGATTTTGCGGCAAGCGCATTGCTAGCCCTTATCCAGGCTGGTCACGAAATCCTTTTAGTTTTAACGCAACCCGACCGGCCTGCCGGGCGCGGCATGCAACTCAAACACAGCGCCGTAAAAGATTTGGCACTGCTGCATCAACTGTCAATTGCGCAACCCTCAACGCTTAAAGATCCCCAATTTCAGGCTGATTTGCGTAGCATCAATGCAGATTTAATGATTGTTGCTGCCTATGGTTTAATTTTGCCGCAGGCGGTTTTAGATATCCCGCGTTTGGGTTGTCTAAACATTCATGCTTCTTTATTGCCGCGCTGGCGCGGTGCCGCCCCCATCCAGCGCGCCTTGTTGGCTGATGATAAAGTGACCGGCATTACGATTATGCAAATGGATGCCGGTTTGGATACCGGTGAGATGCTTTTGCAAAAGAGCACCCCTATTTCGACTAGCGACACCGCGCATACTTTGCATGACAAACTCGCTACCCTTGGCGCCACATGCATCGTAGAAGCCGTGAATTTATTACCTTGCCTAAATCCCGTTGTGCAAAATGACGCTCAAGCTACTTATGCCGCCAAAATTAGCAAAGAAGAGGCGCGCATCAACTGGTCGCGCCCCGCTGCGGATATTGAACGAGCAATTCGCGCCTACAACCCTTTTCCATGCGCGTATACCTTACGCAATGGTGAACCGTTGAAGCTCTGGGATGCACAAGTGGATGATACCAATGGAGCTCCCGGCGCCATTCTGAAAGCCGACAATAAAGGCATTCTGGTTGGCTGCGGTCGTGGCGCACTACGCATAACTGAATTACAACGTGCTGGCGGTAAGCGCTTGCGTGTTGCCCAGTTTCTTGCTGGTGTACCCATTGCCCTGGGCGAATATTGGTTTTGAATCTTTTCTTTAATTTAAATCTCTAACACAACCGAGTATCGCCCCGAACCCGCCCAAATGATGATTATCAACCTACACTCTGCGCAAGCGGTTAATTGCTGGTTCCGCCCCCTCCGATACATTGCCCGCCACTTGAGGATGTCGCATGCTTGAGCCCCAAGCCTTAGCCGCAGGTGTCTTAACGGAGGTGCTCTCTGGCCGGAACCTAAATATTGTTCTCGCTGAGCTTTGGCAACAATATCCGGATTTACTCCCGCGCCATCGTGGTGCAATTCAAGATTTAAGCTATGGAACTCTGCGCTATTTTTCTCGCTTAGATTTTTTGCTACAAGCGCTTATCTCGCGCCCCATCTCCCACGACGGGGTACGCTGTTTGCTATTGGCCGGCTTATATCAATTGAATTACTCAAAAACTCGACCCTACGCGGTTGTTGATCGTGCAGTTGAAGCCGCACGAGCATTGGATGCACCTTGGGCCGCAAAGTTTGTAAATGGCGTACTCCGTAATTTTTTGCGTAAAAAGGCGGAATTATTACTTCGTGCTAATGACTTTGAGCCTGCACGTTATTGCCATCCTCAATGGTGGATTGACCGCCTACGCATCGCATATCCCCAGGATTGGGTCGCTATACTCAACGCCAATAACGACCATCCCCCTATGACATTACGCGTCAATCGACATTTATCCAGCCCCGAACAATATTGTTCGCTGCTGCATTCAGTTGAGATTGAAGCAGAAATAATCGAGCCAAATGCAATCCGTCTCTTAAAACCAGTTTCCGTCGATTTACTGCCAGGATTTTGGGACGGCATGGTATCGGTACAAGATGCCGGCGCACAGTATGCTGCTGATTTATTAAGCCTTTCTGCTGGACAACGGGTTTTGGATGCGTGTGCAGCGCCAGGCGGTAAAGCCGCCCATATTTTAGAATCTGTTGACGTGAATTTAATCGCTCTCGACAACGATGCGGTTCGGCTTAAGCAAGTGGCAGAGAACTTCCAGCGCTTAAAACTCCAGGGGCAGTGTGTGCTCGGTGATGCGGCCTCTCCTGACAACTGGTGGGATGGGCAACTTTTTGACCGTATTTTGGCTGATGTTCCCTGTTCTGCTTCTGGGGTTGCCCGCCGACATCCAGATATTAAGTGGTTGCGAAGACCCACCGATATTGCACAGTTTGCCGTTACACAAAACTTGATTATCGCTTCTTTGTGGCGTCTACTCGCTCCCGGTGGTAAATTGTTATACGCAACTTGCTCTGTATTTCATGAAGAAAACGAGGAAATCGTCGCCGGATTTATCGCGAAACAGTCTAATGCTATCCGTCTTACCCTTCCCCATATCCAAGGACAGTTGTTGCCAAACCAGGTACATGACGGTTTTTTCTATGCATTGTTGGAAAAATCTTCGGGCCCTTCTTAGTGCACTAACCTTCCTTTTTATTGGCTTAGCGCCTCTTGGTGTTTATGCAGAAGGTCTCATAGTCAAAAAGGCTGAGCTAGTATTCAACGATGACGCTTATTTTCTTAAGGCAGATTTTGACATTGATTTAAATAAGTCTTTAGAAGAGGCTTTGGAAAAGGGCATCAGCCTTAATTTTTTAGTTGATCTCGAAATCTCGCGCCCTCGCTGGTACTGGGTCGACGAAGTCATCGTTACGGCCCACCAAAATGTACGTATCAGCTATCATGCATTAACGCGTCAATATCATTTTTCCAGTAACAATATAAATTTATCGTTTAATACCTTGAGTGAAGCTCGGGATCAATTAAAGCATATTGTCGACTGGAAAGTGTTTGAGCATACTGCGGTCAAAAAGGGCGCGCTTTATCACGCCGCCTTGCGCATGAAGCTCGATATCAAACAACTTCCGAAACCACTACAAGTAGAAGCCCTGGGAACCAAGGAATGGGATTTGTCTTCCGATTGGTTTCGGTTTCCACTTAATCCTTAAAGCGCTGTGTCCAACCTGCGTTATGTCGTAATTGCCTGTGTTGGCCTTGGTGCCGTGCTCTTGTATTTGCTTTCGCGCGCCAGTAGTAATACGGCCGCCTTCGGCGAGCATTACACGTTACTGATTGTATTAAACAGCTTACTGGCTGTTATCTTGGTTGGCCTTATTGCGTATCAAGTTTGGGTTGTCAGCAAACGGATACGGGCGCGTGTCTTTGGGGCGCGGCTGACTTTGCGCTTAATCATTTTGTTTGCCCTCATGGCTGTCGTACCAGGAACTTTAATTTATGGTGTTTCCGTGCAGTTTCTTACACGATCTATTGAGTCTTGGTTCGATGTTCGTGTGGACAGCGCTCTTGAGGGCGGCATTAATTTAGGTCGTAGCGTGCTTGATGCGCAACTACAGGATTTAGTGAAAAAATCCGAAGCGGCGGCTTTGTCGTTAGCTGACGAACCCGCAAATGCTCAATTTTCTGCTTTAAACCGGCTCCGTGAACAAACCGGCGTGCAGGAGGCCACTTTATTCTCCGCGCGTGGTCAGGTGTTAGCCTTTTCAAGTACTGAAACCAGCTCCTTATTACCCCAGTTTCCTTCGCCTTCCATTTTACGTACCGTGCGCGCGCAAAGGCCCTACAGCAGCATCGAATCTTTGGGGGGGAAGGGACTCTATTTACGGGTCATTGTCCCCGTCAATGTATTATCCTTAAGCGAGGATATCCGCGTTTTACAATTATTGCATCCTGTGCCAACCAAAGTTGCGCGTGACGCTGAAGCAGTACAAGCAGTCTATCGTGATTACAAAGAATTGGCTTTTTCTCGTCATGGCTTAAATAAAATTTTTTCGTTAACGTTAACAATGACGCTGCTTTTCTCTTTGTTGTCAGCAGTTGCTTTAGCTTTTGTTCTTTCTCAACGGATGAGCGCTCCATTAGGATTATTGGCCGAAGGTACTCGTGCGGTTGCTAAAGGTGACTTCAGCCCTATGCAGCCGGTTAGAGCCCGTGATGAGTTAGGTCAACTAATGCAATCGTTTAATACCATGACGCGGCAACTAGCTGAAGCAAGCTCTGTTGTTGAACATAAGCAGCACGAGCTTGAGGCCTCAAAAGGATATCTAGAAAGTATTCTTGCACACTTATCAAGCGGGGTCATTGCAGTCGATGAACGTTTTTTTGTTAAGAGTGCAAACCCAATTGCGATACAGTTATTAAGTCTCAATTCTGACCATTTTCGCGAGATTCGAATTTTTGATTGGGGCGAACACTTTCCTAAACTTAGTTCTTTTACGGAAGCGCTTTCTCGGCATCTTCGCAATGACGATCAGCGTGAATGGCTAGAGCAAATCGAAATTTCTACGGATGGTGGCCATAAAATTTTAATGGTTCGCGGTAGCCGTCTCCCGGCAACTATTGATAGTGGATACGTTGTCGTTTTCGATGATATTACACATTTGATCCAAGCTCAGCGTGATGCAGCATGGGGCGAGGTTGCTCGACGGTTAGCGCATGAGATTAAAAATCCGTTAACGCCAATTCAGCTTTCCGCTGAGCGCTTGGCGCATAAATTATCTTCCAAGCTCGATAGCGTTTCTGCACAAATGTTAGAGCGATCGACGCGAACTATTGTAAATCAGGTGGCTGCTTTAAAAACAATGGTTGATGAGTTTAGCCAATATGCTCGGCAACCTTCTCTCAACTTACAATTATTAGATCTTAATTCTTTGGTAACAGAAGTTCTTACGCTTTATGAGAATTCTCCCGTTCCAGTAAACACTTTCTTGGCAGAACATTTACCACTTATTAGTGGTGACCCTAAATTACTGCGTCAAGTTTTTCATAACTTATTGCAAAATGCACAAGATGCGTTGGGCCACCAAACGGCTCCTTTTATTATGGTTCGCACTTCTATTGAAAACGGTGCTGTTTTACTCCGTGTTATTGATAATGGGTGTGGCTTTCCTCCAGAAATCCTTACCCGGATTTTTGAGCCCTATGTAACCACAAAAACAAAAGGAACTGGTCTTGGATTAGCTATCGTGAAAAAAATTGTTGAGGAACATTTCGGACAAGTAGAAATTCGTAATTTAGATGAAGGTGGTGCCTGTGTTTGCGTAAAACTCCCTTTGCCATCATCTGCACAATTATCTGAGGTTGTATGAGTAATATTTTAGTTGTTGATGATGAAGCCGGTATTCGAGAATTGTTGCAGGAAATTCTGGTTGATGAAGGTCATCAAGTCGTATTGGCTGAAAACGCCGTATCTGCAAGAATTTCTTTTGACAGCAACCCACCGGATTTGGTTTTGCTTGATATCTGGATGCCAGACACAGATGGCATCACGTTGTTAAAGGAGTGGTCTTCTATCGGAAAACTTACCATGCCTGTGGTCATGATGTCTGGCCATGGCACAATTGATACTGCTGTCGAAGCAACTAAAATCGGTGCTTTTGATTTTTTGGAAAAGCCTATCGCTCTTCAAAAGCTTTTGCACACAGTCGGCCGGGCCCTTAAACATGGTACCGTTCGTAGCAAACCGCTTAGCGGTCTTTCTTCTTTAGGTAAAAGTGCCGTCATTATTGATTTACAAAATCGTTTGTTACAGGTTAGCCAAACCCGCGGCCCCGTTCTTCTTATTGGTGAATCTGGATGTTATTTTGAGCTGGCCGCTCGTTCTTTACATTTAAACGATATTCCATGGATTGCTCCTGAGGATTTTTCCTGGCTTGCCAACAATCCCTTAGGCCTATTACACAATATTGATCGCTGTACTTTTTTCCTGAGTGAAGATTTGGCTAATTTAGGAAGACTTGAACAACGTGGTTTATCCTTGTTAATTTCTCGTTTGGATAAACTAGATTCTCGCTTAGTGTGTTGTACTAACCAAGCCTTACCTCGACTAGTCTCTGAAGGGAAATTTGATCCGGATTTATTTCAATCAATTAGCGGGCTAATAATTACTCTTCCTAGTTTGCGTGAACACCGTGAGGATATTCCCGAAATTTCTAAGCATTTATTATTAGCTTTTACTGATGCAAAAGAAACCGCCAGCAGTAAATCTTTCAATATCGCTGCGCTTAATTTATTACGCCTTTATGATTGGCCTTTGAATTGGGCTGAGTTGCGTAATGTCATAAGAACTCTTGCTGTTACTTCTTTATCAGATGAAATTTCAGCGAACGACGTAAAGCGTGTACTTTCTCAATTTGATCTCGATAAAGTTGCTGTAAATTCTAATGATTTTAGTTTTGATATGCCGTTACGCGAAGCGCGTGACCATTTTGAGCGCTTATACTTTGAACACCATCTTGAGAAATCTTCCGGCAATATGAGCCGCATCGCTGATGCAGTAGGTTTAGAGCGTACTCATTTATATCGTAAGCTTAAGCAGCTCGACATCAAATTTACGCGTAAAACTGATTAATTGCTTATATATTCTTCGCTATCTCAAACCCTTTAACTTCTGATGGTTAAGTTGCTATTGCTGTTTTAGCGCTAGCCGCGTTTGTTTTGGTAATAGCCATTTGTGGCAAAATACATGGCATAACGCTATAATTTCCCGTTTCGTTTCGTTCTTTTAGGGAGTTAACATGTCTGCAAAGCACCCCGTCATTGCAGTTACGGGATCATCCGGGTCGGGAACGACTACGGTTAAACGCGCGTTTGAACATATTTTTCGGCGCGAGAATTTAAGTGCCTTGGTTGTTGAGGGTGATAGTTTTCATAGCCTAGACCGTAAAGCTTTTAAAGCCGCTGTTGCCAACGCCGAGAAAACCCGCACAGTCGCCCCCTCTCATTTTGGTCCAGAAGCTAATCACTTTGATTTAATTGAAAAGTCTTTTAAGGACTATAGCGCTAAAGGCGAATGCCAGCGCCGCTATTATCTCCATAATGACGAAGAGGCTCGTCCTTTTAATCAAGAGTCGGGGACATTTACGCCATGGGAAAAGGTTGGAAAAGGAACGGATATCCTTTTCTATGAAGGTTTGCATGGCGGGGTGGTTGCCGGCAAAGTAGATGCCGCAAAACATGTCGATTTGCTCGTTGGTGTGGTACCAATTGTCAATCTTGAATGGATTCAAAAAATCCATCGTGATGCTGCTGAGCGCGGTTATTCACCAGACGTTATTGTTGATACTATTTTGCGCCGTATGCCTGACTATGTGCATTATATTACGCCGCAGTTTTCTCGTACCCATATCAACTTCCAACGCGTACCAACGGTTGATACCTCCAACCCTTTTATTGCCCGCGATATTCCAACGCCGGATGAAAGCTTCGTCGTCATTCACTTTAGCGATCCCGTTCGGGATCAGGTGGATTTTCCCTATCTGCTAAATATGATTCACGATTCTTTTATGTCGCGTCCTAATACCATTGTGGTGCCAGGTGGAAAAATGGGATTTGCAATGGAGGTTATTATCACTCCAATGATCCATGAAATGGTTGCAAAGAAGAGAAAAGCCAAGTAATTGTAGCTAAGAAAAAGGGTCGCAAAAGCGGCCCTTTTTTGTTTCTTTAGTTTTTATATATCAATGTTTTTTGCTACCAATGCATTTTGTTCTATAAATGCTCTTCTCGGCTCAACAACATCTCCCATTAATGTTGTGAAAATCTCATCTGCCGATATGGCGTCATCAATTTGAACTTTTAGTAAAATACGGACATTGGGATCCATGGTTGTTTCCCAAAGCTGGCTTGGGTTCATTTCGCCTAACCCTTTATACCGCTGAACCGCCATATTACGTTGTACTTCTTCTAATAACCAATCTAGCGCTTGTTTAAATTCCGTTATCTTTTGAACTTTTTCCCCACGCTTTACGTTCGCGCCTACCGTAATTAATCCTTGTAGTTCATGTGCGGTTTTTATTATTTGTTGATAATCACCACTTTCAACAAAATCTTTATCTATCGATGACGTTTGAATATTTCCATGATAATTACGCTGTACTATAATTCGACAACTCTCTGTTATTTCATTATATTCTGCTCGCAACTGTATAGAATCGTCATTTAGTATTTTCTTTAATGCCAACGCGCTTTCCTGGGCTTTTCCCATACTAGAAAGATCCATTTCTGGTTGCTTAAGTAAACCAAAAAGCGTTGTTTTATCCATTACTCTAGACAATCTCTCGATTACTGCTTCTGCCAATAGATATTCTTTGGCCAACGCCTCAAAAGCTACGCGTGTTAATGGTGGTTGATTTTCTCCTGGCGTAAACTCAGAGCTTTCCAATGCTTGCTGCAACAAATATTGTTTTAATTCGTGATCATCTTTTAAATAGCGTTCACTTTTTCCGTGTTTAACCTTATAGAGCGGTGGTTGCGCGATATAAATAAAACCTCGCTCGATGAGTTCTGGCATCTGACGATAGAAAAAAGTAAGCAATAGCGTGCGGATATGTGAACCGTCGACGTCCGCATCCGTCATGATAATAATGCGATGATAGCGGGCTTTATCAGCAGAAAATTCGTCCTTTCCTATTCCTGTACCCATTGCCGTTATTAGCGCAAGAATTTCCCCAGAAGATAGAATTCGATCAAAACGCGCGCGCTCAACATTTAAAATTTTCCCTTTTAGCGGCAAAATGGCCTGGAACTTTCTATCTCTTCCTTGCTTTGCCGAGCCCCCCGCAGAGTCCCCCTCTACTATGTAAATCTCTGATAATGCAGGATCTTTTTCTTGGCAATCCGCGAGCTTGCCGGGTAAACCCATGCTATCCAAAACACCTTTACGCCTTGTCATTTCGCGCGCTTTACGTGCGGCCTCGCGCGCCCGAGCGGCATCTATAATTTTTGACGTTATAATTTTTGCATCTGCGGGACGTTCCGCAAGAAAGTCTGCTAAATGTTCCGCCACTATTTCTTCGACTACAGGTCTTACTTCGCTCGATACAAGCTTGTCTTTTGTTTGGCTTGAAAATTTTGGATTCGGGACTTTTACTGACAATACGCAAGTTAATCCTTCGCGCATATCATCGCCCACGGTTTCGACTTTGGCTTTTTTAGCGACTTCCGTTTTTTCTATATAGTTATTTAGCGTTCTAGTTAAAGCAGCGCGTAAACCCGTTAAATGACTTCCGCCATCTCTTTGCGGAATATTATTGGTAAAACATTGCACCGTCTCTTGATAGCTATCATTCCATTGCATAGCCACATCAACCGTAATCCCCTCTTTTTCTGCACTAGTAAAAAAGACATTAGGGTGTAATACGGATTTACTGCGGTTCATGTATTCCACAAACCCTTTTACGCCCCCTAAAAAAGCAAAGTTTTCTTCTTTTCCCGACCGTTGATCAAGTAATGAAATTTTTACCCCGTTGTTTAAAAAGGATAACTCCCTCAATCTTCTCGCCAAAATATCATAATGGAACTCAATTAGGCCGAATATTTCCTTATCTGCCATAAAGTGAACTTCCGTTCCACGCAAACTTGTGTCCCCGACTATTTTTAACGGCGCAACCGCATCTCCTTGCCGGAACTCCATTGCATGTGTTTTTCCGTCTCTTTTAACTGTTAATTTCAGCCACTCTGATAGCGCATTTACGACAGATACGCCCACCCCATGCAAGCCACCGGAAACTTTATAGGAATTTGCATCGAATTTTCCTCCTGCATGCAAAATCGTCATAATGACTTCTGCTGCTGAACGGCCTTCTTCCGGATGAATATCTGTTGGTATGCCTCGGCCGTTGTCTGCAACGCTAATTGAGTTATCTGTATGAATTACAACTCTTATTTCATTGCAATACCCAGCCAAAGCTTCATCAATTGCATTATCTACAACCTCAAACACCATGTGATGAAGACCAGACCCATCGCTAGTATCCCCAATATACATACCGGGGCGCTTGCGTACGGCTTCTAAACCCTTCAACACTTTTATAGATGAGGAATCATAGCTTTGTGCTTTCAGTTCTTGCATTTTAGTCTGCGCGTCTTGTTCTGATGTAAAACACTCAAGGCTATCTTCCCCTAAGAAAATACACCATTCCTCGCTTAGTTTTCGTATTTCGTGCTGGTTATTACTCATTTATTACTCTCTGTTTCACGTGAAACACTAAATTCTCATCGGCATAACAACATACTTAAATGTATGGTTGCCAGGTAAAGTAAATACGCCACTACTATTTGAATCACCGAAAGAACATTCAACATCTTGACTATTTGAATTATTTAATACGTCTAGTAAATAACTGACATTAAATCCAATATCAATGGGGTCGCCATCATATTTAATCTCGACTTCTTCTTGGGCTTCTTCCTGTTCGCTATTACTAGAAATAATACTAACGCTGTCCTTCGTTAAAACCATTCTAATCCCACGAAATTTTTCATTACTTAAGATTGCCGCGCGTTGTAAAGCTTGCAAAAGAGTAATTCGGTCTACTGTAAAACTATTACTATAAGCTGCCGGTATAACTTTGGTGTAATCAGGAAACTTACCTTCTACTATTTTCGAGTTTAGCGAAACATTGTTAAAAGAAAACTTTATTTGGCTCTTTCCTATTTCTACTTCTACAGATTCATCACTATCTGTTAAAAGCCGCAACAATTCCATTACCGTTTTTCTAGGAACAATTACCTCAGTGTTGACGTTTCCCGTCTCCAGATCGGCTTCCGCGTAACTCAATCGATGTCCGTCCGTGGCAACAACTCGGATTTTCCCATCGTTTAAAACAACAAGCATCCCATTGAGATAATAACGAATGTCTTGTTGTGCCATCGCGAATTGAACTTGATTTAATAAACTTCTCAATATTTTTTGCGATATTTTTATCGATTGCTCATTTCCATCACCAGTAGGGAATTTAGGGAAATCATCCGCCGGTAAGGTTTGTAAATTAAAACGGCTTTTTCCGGCCTTTACTAAAATCTTACTATCTATTTGATCTAGCGTAATTTTTGTACTTTCAGCTAGAGCACGAAGGATATCTTGAAGCTTTTTTGCAGAAGTCGTGACGGCAAATTCACCCTCAAACTTAACTTCACTGGAAGCGGCCCTAACTTGGATCTCTAAATCCGTAGCTGTAAAGGAAAGAATATTATCCTTTCCTTCAAGCAAAACATTTGAAAGGATTGGGAGCGTGTGCCTTCTTTCAACAATACCCGTTACAGACTGTAATGTTTTTAATAAAGCTTCCCGATCTGTTTTAACTAATAGCATTGTATATTCCTTATAATAGTAGTTAATAACACTACCAATTATTTTGTATAATAAATATTTCTATTTATAAACAATAATATAAACAAAAAAACAGGCTGTGGATAAAATCTGTTCAATTTTTTATTAAGTTATGGATAAACTAAAAACTTTAGAAAAGTTAATGCTTATTAACAAATACATTAGTACTTATCCACAATAGTTTTAGCTGCGTAACGCTTGCATTAAGAAATTAAAGTCTTTTTCCATAATTGGATCAATATTTCTAAGCTCTTCAATCTTGCGGCAAGCATGAATAACCGTTGTATGGTCCCTACCGCCAAAAGCATCACCAATTACAGGTAAACTCAATTGCGTTAATTCTTTTGCTAAAGCCATCGCAAGTTGCCGAGGACGTGCAACAATTCGTGTACGTTTTTTTGAATACATTTCAGCAACTTTAATTTTGTAATAATCAGCTACGGTTTTTTGAATATTATCAATGGATATTTGCCTCATTTGAACCGCCAAAAGATCTTTTAAAGCCTCTTTTGCAAGATCTAAACTAATTGGATGACCGGTAAATCTCGAAAAGGCAAGAACGCGTTTAAGCGCCCCCTCTAATTCTCTAACGTTGGACTGTATCTGTTTAGCAACGAAAAAGGCGACATTTTCATCTAAAATAATTTTGTCTAAGGCCGCTTTTTTAATGAGAATAGCAACCCGCATCTCTAATTCAGGGGGTTCAACCGCAACCGTAAGGCCCCAACCAAAACGAGAAACAAGACGATCTTCAATACCCTGCATTTCTCGGGGATATGTATCGCACGTGATAATAACTTGCTTATGGCCCTCAGTTAATGCATTAAATGCATAAAAGAACTCTTCTTGAGTACGATTTTTTCCAGCAAAAAACTGAATATCATCAATAAGAAGCAAATCTAGTGAATGATAATATCGTTTAAAATCATTAAATGATTTATGTTGATAAGCGCGAACAACATCAGATACATAACGCTCTGCATGGATGTAACTAATTTTAGCGCTTCGGTTTTGCTCGTAAACTAAGTTACCTATAGCTTGTATTAGATGTGTTTTACCTAGTCCAACACCGCCATAAACAAATAAAGGGTTGTACGCAGTACCTGGATTTTCGGCAACTTGTAGCGCCGCAGCACGGGCAAGTTGATTAGCCTTTCCAGGTACAAAACTAGAAAAGGTAAATAAAGGATTTAAACCAGACTGATTTGTTTTTGAAGAAGTAACAAGATTTGGAAAAGCTTTAGTTGGAGGTTCGGTAGGAATGGATACCGCAGGAGGCGCGTTTATAACCAAACTCGTATTTTCTTCAAGCCGTAACAAAACTGGCGTAATTGTGCCGAAATTTTGTTCAGCAAAAGACTCGATTCGTTCCAAGAACTTTTCTTTAACCCATTGCAGCACAAAACGATTAGGCGCTAATAATACGATGGCATCATCTACAGAAGAAATGCGTAAAGGTTTAATCCACGTATTAAACTGTTGAATTGTCAAGTCATTTTTAAATTGAGCAAGACAAAACCGCCAGAAATCTTCCATTTAAAAAACCCAAACAAATTAAAAAGACAGAGAAAATATTATTTATTGAAAGCAGCGGGTGAATAGAAAATCATTAATCATTTTATCCCTTTCTTCTAAAGTTATCCACAGGCAATAGAAACAATTTAACCTTGACACTGGATAGGTAAAAAAGGTTAAATAACAGGTTTTCTGATTCAAGTTTATTTCTGAAGGAACACCATGAAACGCACTTTTCAACCATCAGTAATTCGTCGCTTACGGACGCATGGCTTCCTTGTACGTATGCGTTCAAAAAATGGACGAGCAGTAATAAATGCCCGGAGAGCGAAAGGGCGCAAAAGCCTTTCCGTTTAAAGAAATTAGCATTTAGGCGGCATTAATGCTTGGCGAAAAAACCGCCAAAAAGGCAAAATTCAAAAAGCAAAGCCATTTAAGAAAAGCGGACGAAATATCGTCCGTTTTTGATTTTAAATGTCGTGTTGCGAGTCCACACTTTGTCATATTGGGAAAACCGAACAATTTAGCTTGTTCTCGTTTAGCAGTAATGGTGCCAAAGCGAACAAACAAATTAGCAGTACGAAGAAATTACATGCGCAGACTATTGCGCGAATATTTTCGTAAAAACGTTGAAAATTTAGGATCTCTAGATTTAGTGATAAGAGTAACGAGGACCTACAAATCTTCGGATTTTGAAGAAGTAATCGCAGAAATTTCGCATACCTTGAATAAACTGAGCAAATGTCGCGAATTTTAGATTTAATATTGAGAGCCTACCAATATTTATTAAGCCCAATGCTCGGTTCAAACTGTAGATTTACGCCAAGTTGTTCTCAATACGCTCGAGAAGCGATTCAACAAAGAGGCCCAAGTATTGGGCTGTTACTAAGTATTAATAGGCTGTGTCGTTGTCATCCTTGGTGCAAGGGTGGCTACGATCCGGTTCCGAAAAAATAAAGAAGAGTTTATGGATACCCAGCGCCTTATCGTATTTGCGGTCTTTTCCTTGTCAATATTTATGTTGTGGGATGCTTGGCAACGGGATCAAAATCCGCAGCAAGTAATAAGCCAAACAAGCGGCATTACGCAAAAAAACAATGAGATACCAGCGCCAACAATAATCAAAAATAGCACACCAAACATTTCCCAACAACGCGAGCCGCAAACCAATTTGCAAAAAGGCCAGCGAATCAATATTAAAACCGATTTAATTGAAGCAGAAATTGATTTGTCCGGGGGGGATCTGCGTCGCTATATTCTGTTAAAACAAGGCGACAATCTTGATAAAACAAAACCGTTTGTTTTGCTTGCAGACACGGCACCACATTTTTATGTAGCTCAAAGCGGATTAATTGGAGAGAGCCTACCAACTCATAAAGAGACCTACCGTGCAGATGCAACCAATTACGTATTACAAAAAGACGCAAGTAAGTTGGAAGTGCGGCTGACGTGGCACGGATCGAACGGCATTCAAGTCGATAAAGTTTACGTATTTACAAGAAATAGCTATTTAGTAAATATTAGCTATGAAATGAAAAACACGACACCAGCGGCAATAAAAGGCGACGCATATTTTCAAATTTTGCGCGATGCAACGCCACCAGCAGGCGATTCACGAATGCTACCAACCTATACGGGCCCGGCGCTATACACAGAAGAACAGCGCTTTAAAAAACATGAATTCGATAAAATCGGAAAAGATATAAAAGAAGACTCGGTTATTGCAAACAATGGCTGGATTTCGATGCTTCAGCATTATTTTATTACAGCCTATATACCACCTACAAAAACCACACGAGAATATTATTTTAAGAAAATTGATGAGAATTTGTTCGCCACGGGTGTCATTATCCCTGCTGGAGAAATTGCACCCAATTCAAATAAAACCATTTCGATGCAGATGTATGTTGGTCCGCAAGATCAAGAAACATTAAAAACCTTAGCGCCGGGATTAGACAAAGCGGTAGATTACGGTTGGCTTACAGTTGTAGCAGAACCTATATTTTGGTTATTAAGCCTACTGCACAAATTCTTTGGAAACTGGGGTTGGTCGATTATTGTTCTGACTATATTAATCAAGCTAGCCTTCTATCCACTTTCAGCCGCGAGTTATCGATCCATGGCAAAAATGAAAGCACTGGGCCCACGGTTACAAAAATTAAAAGAACAGTATGGGGACGACAGACAAAAACTACATCAAGCAATGATGGATATTTATAAAACCGAGAAGATCAATCCACTAGGCGGATGTCTGCCGGTCGTAATTCAAATCCCCGTATTTATTGCGCTTTACTGGGTTTTACTTTACAGCGTAGAAATGCGCCATGCACCATTTGCGTTATGGATTCAAGATCTAACGGCACAAGATCCCTACTATGTGTTACCGGTCTTAATGGGTATCTCCATGTTGGTTCAAACGAAACTGAACCCAACGCCGCCAGATCCCATCCAAGCAAAAATAATGATGATCATGCCCGTAGCATTCTCAATAATGTTTTTTTGGTTTCCCGCGGGTTTGGTTTTATATTGGGTAGTCAATAATACACTTTCAATCGCGCAGCAATGGCGCATCAACAGTGTTATGAATAATGCGCCAAAAAAGGTTAAAAGATGACACCATCTGCGCCGTTGCCACCGCGGCAGGACGCGGTGGGATCGGCGTGGTGCGGGTATCTGGCCCGCAAGTAGCCTTCATCGCACAGGCCATTCTCGGCCAAACGCCTGCGCCGCGCAGGGTACATCTTGCGAATTTTTGTGATCACAAGGGTGAAACCATTGATCAGGGAATTGCGCTGTATTTTTCTACGCCAAACTCTTTTACCGGTGAAGATGTTTTAGAACTCCAGGGGCATGGAGGCCCAGCTGTTCTTCAAACTATACTTAAACGTTGTATAGAGTTAGGCGCCCGATTAGCAGAGCCTGGCGAATTTACACAAAGAGCGTACATTAATGACAAAGTAGACTTGGCTCAGGCAGAGAGTGTCGCAGATTTAATCAATGCCTCATCGGAACAAGCGGCGCGTTCAGCCATGCGTTCATTACAAGGAGAGTTTTCCAAACAGATAAATGGTTTAGTTGAGGCACTAATCAATTTGCGTATGTTGGTAGAATCAACATTAGATTTTCCAGAAGAAGAAATCGATTTTTTAGAAGCAGCACATGCAAAAGAAAAACTAAATGTTATCGATCAACAAATAAAAGACGTATTAAAAGTTGCAAAGCAAGGTGCGTTACTAAGAGAGGGCGTACAAGTTGTGTTAATTGGGCAACCGAATGTAGGGAAATCGAGTTTGCTTAATCGTTTAGCGGGTGAGGAAATTGCAATTGTGACTGCCGTCGCAGGAACAACGCGCGATATGATCCGAAAAGAAATTTCCGTGGCGGGAATCCCATTACATCTTATAGACACGGCGGGATTAAGAGAAACCGTTGATGAAGTAGAAAGCATTGGAATAGCGCGTACTTGGGCCACAATAGCAAAAGCAGATTTAGCGTTAGTAATTCTAGACGCACAACAAGGATTAACGGAAGCCGATAAGGCAATTATAAAGAGCCTTCCCGAAAGTCTACCAATACTTCACGTATTCAATAAAACAGATTTGTTACAAGATACACCAAAAGAAGATAATGCTAACCTTCATATTTACCTTTCAGCAAAAACTGGAATGGGGATAGAGAAACTACAGCACCACCTGCTAGAAATTGCGGGCTGGGAACAAATGGGAGAAGGGGTATTTATGGCGCGTGAACGGCACATTCGCGCATTAAATAAAGCCAGCGAACAAATAAGCCAAGCAAATCAATCATGGCAGCAACTAGAAATATTGGCGGAGGAATTAACGCAAGCACAGAAAGCACTAAGTACGATCACCGGAGAATTTACTGCGGACGATTTATTGGGCGAAATATTTAGTCGCTTTTGTATTGGCAAATGAACCCTAATCCGAATCAATATAAATTTGATCCTCAGGAACGAACAACGTTAATAGAATTTTTTTCATGGACTCGACAGCCAAATTCGGACCAGAAATATAAATATCAGAACGGGCCAGAGACGGAATACTTAAAAGCTTAGGCGCAAGTATTTTTGCAACAACATTTTCTTGGCGTGAAGCCGTTGCCTCTAAGTCTCCACCGACCAAAGTTGGAAGATAATAAAAGTTATCAAGCGCATCAGCCCAAGCACGTGCCAACCCGGGCAAATATAAACCGGAATCATTCGTGGCAATCCACAGCAAATGAATCGATTCCGCCTGCTCTAAAGCCATGGCATGTTCCATTAAGCTCTTTACAGCAGCAAAGCCATTACAAAACGCTAAAAAAACAATTGGCCGATGAGAAGCAACAGTTAAGACAAAATTGCCAATCGGCCCACGGATAGAAACAACATCACCAGATTTAAGACCATTGAAAACGTAATCAGAAAACAGATTACCGTGCATGCGACGAATGTGAAACTCTAAATGGCGATCCTCACAAGGGCAGCTTGCGATAGAGAGTTGAGTAGATAAACTTCCCGCTAACGTTAAAACCGCACGTTGACCAGCAAGAAAGCGCAAGCGTTCATGTACAGGAGTTTTGATGTGTACGACGGCAATTTCATTCGTTGGAAATTCAATTGCGCGCACAATTCCATTGATGTGTTGTTCTGGTATTTCGGTCGGAGTTTGTGCAACCTCGGCGTCTAAGACGACATCAGAAATAGCCGTACAAGAACATAACAAAGCATAACCTTGCTCTAGTTGCTCCTGTGAAATCACGTACTCATGGGGGCGAACTTGTTTGATTTCACCAGAGATAACGCGGGCTTTGCACTTGCCACAAGTTCCATTTGAGCAACCATAACTTAACGAAACTCCCGCACGTAATGCTGCCTGCAAAAGAGTGTCATTTCCTTCCACAAAAAAATCCGAACCAGACGGTAAAATCTTAACCTGCGCAGAAATAAGCCGTAAAAAATTATCACGAATTAGGAGTGCTCGAGCAGATTCAGTAGCTGGTGGGGTATGCATTCGCTCAGTGTGTAGCCAATCTTTAAGTTGAGCCGCTAACGAAGTGGCATCTGCATCATGGGGGATAGGGCGATCAAGAAGCCTAGTGAGGCCATCAAGCATGTTATGAGCGTGTTTTAGGAGCCCCTTGGTTTCAACAAGCTCCTTACTTAAGTCATGTAATCTTGCAGCAAGAACTTCCTTATCAGGTAAGGTGCGATCCATGATGCGACGACCAAAAGCAGACTCCTTTATGTGTGTTACATGCTCCAACATGGAATTGTTTTCAAGCGTGGCTTCAGGGAAAGCGCGCTGCAGTTCATCCAGGGTAATCATTCCGTCGAAAGAATTTAAATCACCATCCTGAATTTTCTTTTGCAATGCGCCACGCGTAACACCCACGAGTCGAGCGGCACGATGTAAGTTCATTAATTTTGGCATGCTAGTAGTTTATGCGGTATTGAAAAAATGAAAAAGACAAGCACATTGATTAAAGCTAAGTACATGTTTTTATGAGGCTCCTGCTAACGCTAAAAACGTAAATCGCGTATGATGGTAGCCCTTTAGAATGTTCGTGAACAACCCATGGATTTCCCGCAAATTTTTGATGTGTTGGTTATTGGTGGCGGCCACGCTGGAACCGAGGCGGCGCTTGCCAGTGCACGCATGGGCCAAAAAACCTTGCTATTAACGCACAATATTGAAACGCTGGGACAAATGTCGTGCAATCCATCCATTGGGGGTATTGGCAAAGGCCATTTAGTCAAAGAGGTTGATGCATTAGGTGGCGCTATGGCGGCGGCAACTGATGAAGCGGGAATACAATTTAGGATTCTTAATTCCAGCAAAGGACCGGCGGTGCGTGCAACGCGCGCACAAGCTGATCGGGCTTTGTATAAACAGGCCATACGCAGCCGCTTGGAAAATCAGGCCAATTTATGGTTATTTCAACAAGCAGTCGATGATTTGATTTTAGAAAATGACCAGGCAGTCGGTGCGGTAACGCAACTTGGTGTTATTTTTCGTAGCCGATCTGTAGTGTTAACGGCGGGTACATTTCTCGGTGGGTTGATCCATGTTGGTTTATCCAACTATCGAGCAGGGCGGGCTGGCGATCCCGCGTCCATAAGTTTGGCGGCACGTTTGCGCGAACAACAACTCCCAGTAAGCCGCCTAAAGACGGGTACACCACCGCGCATCGATGGTCGAAGTTTAGATTATTCGGTGATGAGTATGCAGCCGGGAGACGATCCCGCACCTGTATTTTCATATTTGGGAAAAGCGTCCCAACACCCACAACAATTGCCGTGTTGGATCACCCATACTAACGCTAGAACGCACGAGATTATTCGCCAAGGCCTGGATCGATCACCAATGTATACCGGCGTTATCGAGGGAGTAGGCCCTCGCTACTGCCCATCCATTGAAGACAAAATTCATCGCTTTGCGGATAAAGAATCACACCAAATTTTTGTTGAACCGGAAGGCTTACATACACACGAAATCTACCCCAACGGTATCTCTACCAGCTTGCCATTTGATGTTCAATTAAACTTGGTGCGCTCAATTAAGGGATTCGAAAATGCGCATATCACCCGACCAGGTTATGCGATCGAATACGATTATTTCGATCCACGCGGATTGAAAAGCACCCTCGAAACGAAAGCGATTAAAGGCCTGTTCTTTGCTGGCCAGATCAATGGCACCACTGGTTATGAAGAAGCTGCAGCCCAAGGCCTACTCGCCGGAATCAACGCAGGGTTATATGCACAGGAAAAAGAAGGTTGGTGCCCGGGGCGTAGTGAAGCGTATATCGGCGTTTTGGTTGATGACCTAATTACTCGAGGCGTGCAAGAGCCCTACCGCATGTTTACCAGTCGCGCAGAATATCGGCTCAGCTTGCGTGAAGATAATGCCGATATGCGGTTGACGGAAATGGGGCGAAAACTGGGCGTTGTGGATGACGTGCGCTGGGCGCATTTCGAACAAAAAAGAGAATCCATTGCACGTGAACAAGAGCGCCTAAAAACTACTTGGGTAAACCCAAAACAGTTACCAGAGCAAGACGCAATCCGCGTATTAGGACAGCCCATAGAGCGTGAGTACTCGCTTACAGATTTATTACGACGACCACAAGTTAGCTATGCCAGCCTAATGAGCTTACCTGGGGCGGGTCCTGGAGAAGAGGATTCTCAGGTCGTGGAGCAAGTAGAAATTCAAGCAAAATATGCCGGATATATCCAACGTCAGCAAGATGAAGTAGATCGCAGTCGCGGCCAAGAGACGCTTAAGCTGCCATTAGAGTTTGATTATCGGGAAGTTCGTGGGCTCTCTATTGAAGTCAGCCAAAAGCTCAATCAGCATAAACCCGAAACACTGGGTCAAGCGGGGCGCATATCTGGCGTAACACCTGCCGCAATATCCTTGCTCTTGGTGCATTTAAAGCGTGCCGGCGCAAAAAAGAAAAGCGCATGAGTTTAGCCCAAGCATTGGCTAGTGGGTTGAACGAGCTGAGCGTGGATTTAAATGCCGCGCAGCAACACAAACTACTAGAGTATGTGGCTTTAATAACAAAGTGGAATAAGGTTTTTAACCTTACAGCGGTGCGCGATCCAAAAGCCATGATTACGCAGCATCTATTAGACAGTTTGACAATAATGCAGCATCTTAAGGACGTAGTGCGTTTAATTGATATAGGAACAGGGGCGGGTCTACCGGGCATACCTTTAGCTATTGCCCATCCGGAGTGGCAAATTACCCTGCTCGATTCTAACCATAAGAAGACGACTTTCCTACGTCAAGCCTGTCTGGAGTTAGGGCTGACTAACGCGGATGTCGTTTGTGGGCGGGTAGAGCACTACCAACCAAGCCTTGGATATGACGCCGTAACATCGCGCGCATTTTCTGATTTAGGGGAATTTGCAAGACTTACCGCGCATTTGCTAGCAAAAAACGGTAAGCTTTACGCCATGAAGGGCATCTATCCCCACGAAGAATTAGGGCGGCTGCCGCAACCATCTAAATTACAAGAAGTCATCCCTTTGACGGTGCCGGGGATGGATGCCAGTCGGCACCTAGTGGTAATAAGGGCGGAGGAAGAATGACCAAAATTCTCGCAATTGCTAACCAAAAAGGTGGAGTGGGTAAAACAACCACCAGTGTTAATTTAGCCGCTAGTTTGGCGGCGGCCGAACGACGCGTATTACTGATCGACCTGGATCCGCAAGGCAATGCCACAACTGGCAGCGGTATAAACAAAGGCGAGTTGTCATCAACGGTTTATCATGTCTTGCTAGGCAGTCATGCTTTGCGGGATGTGCGGGTGAGCGCCAAACAAGGTGGCTACGATGTGATACCCGCCAACCGTGAACTGGCTGGCGCAGAGATTGAACTCGTTGATGAAGAGCGCCGCGAGCAACGCTTACGGGAAGCATTGCAGGGTTTGATAGAGGAGTACGACTATATTTTGATCGATTGTCCGCCTGCGCTAAGCTTGCTGACGTTGAATGGTTTGGTTGCCGCGCAATCGGTGATGATCCCGATGCAATGCGAGTACTATGCCCTAGAGGGCTTGAGCGATTTAGTCAACACGGTTAAAAAGGTGCGCGCCAACCTCAACCCGGTGTTGGAAATAGAAGGGCTATTGCGCACGATGTTTGACCCAAGAAATGCACTGGCACAGCAGGTATCGGAACAACTGCAACGGCATTTTGGCGATAAGGTTTACAGCACGGTAATACCCCGCAATATTCGCTTAGCAGAGGCACCGAGTTACGGCGCCCCCGTTTTGTTTTATGATCGAGCGTCGAAAGGCGCGTTGGCATACATTGCGCTTGCCGGCGAATTTTTACAGCGTCGCGAAGGCGTCGCGACCCCTGCTTAAACAAAATCAGACGTAACTCGGAAATACCCAAATGGCAAAACCTAAAGGCCTCGGACGGGGCTTAGACGCTCTACTTGGCGAATCAACATCCAGCACCGATACAGCGAAGCAAGACCAGTTGCGCGATCTTGAAGTGAATCAGCTACAACCTGGAAAATATCAACCGCGGGCGCACATGGATCAAGCTTCGTTGACGGCACTGGCAGACTCGATCAAGTCACAAGGAATTATGCAGCCGATTATTGTGCGTAAACTGCAGCAAAACGGCTATGAAATAATTGCCGGTGAACGGCGTTGGCGCGCCGCGCAAATCGCGGGTTTAAAACAAGTTCCAGTGGTCATTCGCGATGTTGCGGACGAAGCAGCTTTGGCCATGGCGCTAATTGAAAACATTCAGCGCGAAGATCTAAACCCGATAGAAGAAGCACTTGGGATTCAACGCCTGATCAATGAATTTGCCATGACGCATGAAGGCGCCGCCGAAGCCGTTGGGCGCTCTCGCTCAGCGGTAAGTAATTTACTGCGCTTGCTAAATTTACCTAAAACGGTACAAGACATGGTGCTGCAAGGCACGCTCGACATGGGGCATGCGCGTGCTTTATTGCCGTTGGCGGCAGCGAAGCAACTAGAAGCAGCCCACGAAATTACGCATAAAGGCTTATCGGTACGCGAAGCGGAAAAGCTGGTCGCAAAACTGCTCAAACCGGAGGTCCCGAAAAAGCATCTGGGGTTGGATCGAGATACCTTACGCTTACAAGAACAGCTAGCCGAAAAACTGGGTGTCAACGTCACCATTAAGCATGATAAAAAGGGTTCGGGGCAGCTAGTTATTGATTATGCGGACTTAGCGCAGCTCGATGGAATCATCCAAAGAATAAACCGCGAATAAAGGCGGAGTCTAGAAGAAGAAAAAAAAGCCGCATTAGCGGCTTTTTTTATGGAGCATAAATATTGCAATGTATTTACGATTAAAGACTAAAATGAGCCAAGCCCGTTCCAAGATACGGGAACATCAAAGGAGCGTATATGAAAAGCTTAAAAGCCATAAAAAGTGTGGTTGTAGTCTTCTTATTGTCGTTTGCAGCGCTCGCAGCGGCGCACGATAAAAATTATGGTGACTGGAAAAAGATTGATGTAGCACCAGGGAATTATCAAACAACAGACGGAAATGGCGCTATTCGTGAAATCGCGCCAAGCTGTTCTGGCGGCCCCGTATGTACGCTCGACGCAGTAACGGGTTTACCGAGCTGTCGAGAGGGCAACAAACAGTTTTCTTTTTACTATAAACCCGGAAAAGAAAAGGAAAAGCTAGTCGTGTATTTTGATGGAGGTGGTGCATGCTGGGATTCCAATACCTGTGTGACAGGACAGCAAACCCCTATATCGGCTTATGTGCCAGAGATTAAGGGCGACTTAATCACCGAAGGACTAATTGATGTACAAAATCCACAAAACCCATATCGCGATTGGAGCATAGCGGTTATTCCCTATTGCACGGGTGATATTCACTGGGGTTCCAAAGATCAAAATTATGTTGATTTTACGGGTGCAGTAACTGGGACGCCGGGCGGAGCAGTAACGATCCATCATCGCGGTTTCGATAATTTTTTATATGTGCGTGATTGGTTAATGAAACGTTATGCCGAAGGAGGAAAGCGTGAAGAAAAAGATAATGACAGCATTAAAAAATTGCTAATAACCGGATCAAGCGCGGGAGCATATGGTGCGGTTTTTGCCTATCCTCACATGAAACAGGCTTTTCCAAAAGCAAAAGGTTATCTGATGGCGGATGCGGGTAATGGTGTTGTCAGTGATGCCTTATTGCAGCAAGCGGTGCGAACGCCGGACGACCATTGGGGCGCATCAGCAAATTTAGTACACGTAATTCCGGGCGTGGATGGTATTTTTAATTTACCGGCAGACCGCTTCGCGCAAGGATTTTATTCCGCATTAGCGGGCTATTATCCGAAAGATCGGTTCTCGCAATACAGTACATTGTTTGACGTGATTCAAGCCCTGTTTTATAACATTTCATTGAATCAAAATAATATTCCGGCATGGGCCGTAATCACCCCGCAAGTCTATGGTGCATGGTCGCAGCAAATGGTAAACAATGCATTTGTGACAGCCGCAAATCCAAATTATCGTTTTTATATTGCTAGCGGCTGCAATCACACGATATTGCATTTTAACGATGATTTTTACAATACGCAGACCACACAAGATGTTTCATTTTTATCTTGGTTTAAAGCGCTAACGAAAGACGGTGAAGACGGCGCTTATCCCGACAAATGGACGAATAGTTTCTGTGTTGGATGCACAATTCCACCAACACCAGAAGCGGTGGGCGCTTGTTTACAAAGAAGCTTTAGTCGTTGAGTTATTTGCCGGATTAAATCGCCGCACACGCGTGCGGCGATTTAAAGTTAACGAGGGCGAGTTGCAACCGCATTCACCAGCGTTTCTTCGCGATGCGCGGGTAATTTAAACCCCAGCCATTCCAGGGCACCTAAGTCACCACGGCTCCACCACAAATACGGCAAAGAAATGTTTTGCTGCGGCAAATCAAAGCCAGTTTCGCGAATCAAGGCGATATATTCATCGGCGGTTTTTTGCACTTCCATGGGATGCCGGAATAAATATCGGATCATCCAAGAGTGAATATAGCGTTTGGTAGACTCGGCAAACAACAAAACTCCACCAGGGCGTAATACGCGATAAAACTCACGAATAGCACTTTCCTGATCGGCAATGTGATGAAAGGTTTGATGGCAAAATACCATATCAAAACTATTATCGGGCAGCGGAATATCGGTTGCGGAGGCATGCAACAAAGAAATTTGACTGCTGCAACGCGCTGTCATTTTTACGGCTGAACGCAGAAGTTGTTGATCCGGCTCTAGTGCGGTGATGGATTGCGGGTGGAAGCGTTCGTCCAACAAGCAACTCGATTTACCGCGACCACAGCCGACATCGAGAATGTCCGAATACGCCCGCCCAGGTTCCATTAAGCGTTGTAAATCGTTAAGGGCGCGGGTTAGGACATGTGTATACCAGGTATCCGTATTGAGAAACCAAAGCCCAAAGTAGGTTTCTTCAACAAAAGGTATAGCCGTGGGGTTTTCTAAGTGGTTATGCATGGCGCCGAGGATAATACTAAGTAAAGCCTAAAATAGGCAATAAAGAGATGAAAAGAATTTGTAACGAGAACGAGTATAGCCCTAAAAAATTTCGCCCAAAGCGGCGCATAAGATAAAAATCAAAATTGATAGGCAAAATATCTCAGTGCAAATTTTCCAATTGTCGGCGACGGTCTACGGGAATCCGGTTACTTAAATTCTTGGGCTGACGGCATTTGTTCAATATGTAAGGTGTGCGTCGGGAAGGCAATTTGTGCACCATGACGATCAATGATCTCAGCAATTTTCAATAGCACATCTTGTTTGACTTCATGGTATCGCACCCAAGCGGTGGTTTTGGTAAACGTATAGATAAAAATGTCTAGCGAAGACGGCCCAAAGGTGTTGAAGTTAACAATCAATGTCTGGGCAGTATCGATGTCAGGGTGTTGTCGCAGCATGGCCTTTATATCCGCAACGATCACGGCCATCACGGAAATATCATCATAGCGAATCCCAACGGTTTCTTTGATTCTTCGGTTAGTCATGCGCGAAGGGTTCTCGACGACGATGGTGGTAAACAAGGCATTAGGGACATAAATTGGATTCTTGTTGAATGCCCGAATCCGGGTGTGGCGCCAACTGATGTATTCAACGGTGCCTTCAATATCCTTATCCGGCGATCGAACCCAATCGCCCACACTAAACGGGCGATCCAAGTAAATGGTGAGACCGCCGAAAAAGTTGGCCAATAAATCTTTAGCCGCAAAGCCAATAGCGATACCGCCGATACCGCCGGCTGCCAATAAGCCGGAAACGCTGAAGCCAAGATTTTGCATCGCCACCAACGCAGCGATAATGGTCACGGTCAACCTTGCTAGTTTTGAAAGGGCGTCAATCGTCGTATGATCGACCTCGCCATCTTGGATATGAGCCGCAATAAAGTTTTGCGAGACGCTACGTATGAGGCGTATCAGGAACCAGGCCAAACACACCACGATTCCAACATCACGAACAGGCACAACGAAATCAAAAATTGCCGATTGGGTTTCCCGACCAACAATAGTGCCAGCCAAGGCAAGCCCAATTAGCCAAATGGCCGCTGGCAGCGGACGTTTGGCCGCTTGGATCAGGGCATCATCCCAAGGGCTGTTAGTGCGGCGGGTAATCTTTTCCGCATTGCGAAGCAGCAAATGGACCACAAGGTTTGCGAGCACAACGGCCGCAACCACGAGGAAGACGTGCGGGATCCAAGGCTCGGCTAAAAAGGACAGACCGAGTTGTTCGGATAATGATTTCAAATTCATAAGCGGACTATTCTAACAGGCCGTAGCACGCAAACTTAACTTCGCCCTAAACTGCAATTGCGCAAAAGTATTGATGATGAGCACGAATAAAGGAAAAAGTGTTAGGGTTTTACGGGGTAAGCCATAGAAATCATATAACATGCCATACAAGGCCTATGCTAAGAAACGATGCACCGAAAATCAACAAGGGGGCTAACTAAAATGAACATCCGAAGTGCATTTTTACTAATCGTCCTTGTCGTGTTTGCTGCATTTGCTGCGCTCAATTGGAGCGCATTTATGGCGCCGACCACACTGTCGTTGGGATTCGCTGTGGTTCAGGCACCGCTCGGATTGGTGATGCTAAGTTTAGTCGCGGTGCTTTCTGCTTTGTTTTTAGTTTTTGTGCTCTACTTGCAGACAACGGTGCTACTCGACGCGCGTCGACATGCGCGGGAACTTCAAATTAACCGCGAGTTGGCTGACAAGGCAGAGGCCTCACGCTTTACTGAATTGCGCGGCTTCCTAGATGCAGAATTGAAGCGGCTGGCCAATCTAGACGCAGAGTCGAGAGCGACCGTACTGACAAGCCTAGAACAACTAGAGCGGGATCTGCGAACCGCTATAGAAGAATCAGGAAATACACTTTCAGCATACATCGGCGAATTGGAAGATCGGCTCGAGCAGAAATCATCAGGTCAGCCGCCACGGACACCGGCTTAAGCCTTTGTAAGCATTCTAAGCAAAAACCGACTGACTAAACTTAACAATAAAATAGAGGAGTTTATTATGGCTGCCATTTCGGCGCTTCGGCGCAGCGTTGTATCCCTACTGGATAATTTACATAGCGTATTTTCACCGTTAGGGCTGCGACTTTTGCTGGCCTATGAGTATTGGGAGTCCGGCGTGATGAAATTTAACGGCGAGAATTGGTTTGCCGATATTCAGGACGCATTTCCCTTTCCCTTCAATTTGATTCCCGCCGATTTGAATTGGCATCTTGCGACTTACTCGGAATTGATCGGCGCAATAGCACTGCTGGTGGGTCTTGGAACCCGTTTTTTTAGTTTCTCGTTAATCGTAGTGACCATCGTTGCTTGGGCTGCGGTGCATGCGGGAAATGGCTACAATGTTTGCGACAATGGCTGGAAGTTACCGCTGATGTACATCATCATGTTTGTGCCATTAGCACTGGGCGGCGCCGGCAAACTCAGTTTGGACCATCTGTTTTTCTCGCGAAAATAAGTTAAGCAAATCATGATCGACTCCGGGCACCGCTGGTTATTTGTAATTTATCTGGCGGTACTCGGTTTGGTTTCAACGCTCTCCTATTATGTCTATGTACAGGGGCAAGAGGTGCGCGATGCGACGCTGTCGCTGGCGCATCAAGATTTAGCGCGGTTGCGCAATATCGCGGGGCTTAAGGAGGCGGTGCTCGCGCGTGAACCCATTCTTTATCGCTATTATGCAGATACCAATCGAGCCGAATTTCGCCGCGCCTACAGTGACAACGTGCGGCGCGTTTCCGCGGGCATGGCATGGATTGAGACGGCGTTTGCGGCGGATCCAAATCTCCGTCAGTTGCAGCAGGAGCAACAAACGCTCAGTGATCTTGCGGCGCGGCTCGATAAGGTTTTTACCCGCGCCCCATTTGACTGGGACGAAGCGCGGCTAGTCTTAGCCGATGTAGCTAGCGTTTCCGCCAGCATGAATGCGCGCTTAGACCAACTTGCGCACAATGTGGAAGAAAGTTTCGCACAGCGCGGACTATCGGTTGCGAAAGCCACCGAGGAAATGTTTTACGCTGTGGTTTCGGTCAGCTTACTAATTTTTGTACTGGCCTTATTTTTTGGGCATTATGGTTATCAACATCTACTCGATGCGCGTGTGCAGCGATCCCTGGCGCTGTTTCCGGAGCGCGATCCAAACCCGGTCTACCGAATAAACCGTGCGGGCGTGGTGAGCCTGGCAAATCCCGCTGCGTTACGAATTCAGGCGATGTTAACGGCAGAAAAGGGGCCATCGGGCTCGCTGTTACCCTCGGACTTGCCGGAACGATTATCGGCATTGCGCGCGCAGAATAAATCGTTGGCACAATTTGAATACACTATCGGAGAACAAACCTTTTCCTGCACGCTGCAATATTTAGAAGACTTCGATAATTTTCACGCCTATCTTTTGGATATTAGTGCACGCAAAGAAGCCGAACGCCAAAATGAGTTTCTCGCGTACCACGATCCGCTAACGGGGCTGCCAAATCGCCGCCGTTTTCAAGAAGACGCGACGCAATTGATTACAAAACGTGCAACAGGTAAAACGGTCACCGTATTGTTGTTAAATATCGATCGTTTTCGCCTAGTAAATCAAAGTTTGGGCCATCTCGCGGGGGATCATGTGATCAACGCGCTGGCCGCACGGCTTGAGCAAGCGCTAGTAGAAATTGACGGCAGGCTTCATACCACGGCGTATCGCCTAGATGGCGACCGCTTCGCTGCACTGGTCGCCGGTGCAGATGAAGCGATGTCGGTGCGTATCGGGGAGCATTTGCGACAAGCGCTACGGGAAGCCATAGAGGTGGAAGGACATGCGCTGCTACCGACGCTCAGCATCGGTTTAGCGTGCTATCCGGAACATGGCGAAGATTTTGCGCAGCTGCTCAAGAACGCGGAAAGCGCCATGCGTCGCGTCAAGGAAAATGGCGGAGATGGCGTGCGCGTTTACCATCCAGAAATGAATGCTCACGCGCTAGAGCGATTTGAACTTGCCCAGGACTTGCGGCTGGCGGCCGTGCGCAATGAATTGGAGCTGTACTATCAACCAAAGGTGGAATTACGCGAGGGCCGCATGACCGGTATGGAGGCCCTGGTACGATGGAATCATCCAACGCACGGGCAAGTATCGCCGATAGAATTTATTTCTCTGGCCGAAGAAGCCGGGGGCATTATCGACATTGGCGAATGGATCTTACGCACTGCCTGTGTTCAAAATAAAGCCTGGCAGAATGAAGGGTTACCACCGGTGGTAGTTGCGGTGAACGTATCCGCACGGCAATTTAATACAGGATTGCCGGAATTGGTGAAGCACACCTTGAGCGTGACCGGCCTCGATTCACGTTGGCTGGAGTTGGAGATAACGGAGAGCGTGGCAATGGATAGTGCCGAGTCGGCAATTGAAATCATGCAGCATTTACGAACGCTAGGCGTCAAGTTAGCGATCGATGATTTTGGAACCGGGTTTTCTTCCTTGGCCTACCTTAAGCGGTTTCCGATACAAGCGCTTAAGATTGATCAGTCGTTTGTGCGTCAAATGGATAAAAATAAAACGGATCGCGCCCTGGTTCGCGGTATCGTCGAATTAGGTCATAGCCTAAGTTTGGACGTAATCGCAGAGGGTGTGGAAGAGTTGCCGCATCTGACGCTGTTGCGCGAATTTGGTTGCAACACGATACAGGGCTACCTTTATAGCCAACCGCTGACGAGCGCCGCGTTTGAATCGCTGTTGCGTAGTGATCGCCGCTTATCGTTAGCCGCGTAAGCTAAATTAGGCCGTTAGTTTGTGTTGGATGTTGAAGGCCAAACACTAATCGAGTAGAAATTTTAGTGGCCCAAGGATGGTTACGCTATCCTATGATGAGACTTTAATCTTCATCCAGATAAGTGGAGAAATCATGTTCAAATGGCTATCGGGGTTCATCATATTTTCTGCACTTGGCAGTATTCCAGCCTTCGCTGCAGAGCAACCGGCGCTTATCAAAATTCCGCGGTTGACACTCGAAACCGCACAGAAAATCGCGCAGGCTGTGATTGTCGAATGTCGTAAAAGCGCGCTTCAAGTAGGTGTTACAGTGATGGATCGCGGCGGACATCCGGTCGTGGTGCTACGCGATACACTCGCTCCCGACCTCACGCTAGAGATTAGCCGACAAAAAGCGTACACCGCGATGTCTTTTAATGCCGCGACCTCGACGATGGAAAACCGTTTTACGCAGCCATTTTCGATAGGCAAGGTGTCAGGCTTGATATTTTCCGCCGGGGGCGTCCCAATCGAAGCGGCCGGTAATATCGTCGGCGCAGTCGGAGTGAGTGGCGCGCCCACGGGTGCCCAAGATGAGAACTGTGCCCAAGCCGGCGTGCAGGCGGTGCTATTCGATCTTGAATCCGCGGCCCCGTGATGAATGTTGGCGAATGAAGAAAAAGTAGTGAAGACTCAAATTCTAGTTTGGGATGTACCGACCCGCGTTTTCCATTGGCTGCTAGCATTGTCTTTTTTGGGGGCTTACCTCACCGGGGAGGAAGACAGCTATCGTGAATTGCATCTTAAATTTGGGTATCTTTTGCTTGGGCTAATTGGCTGCCGACTGGTTTGGGGCATGATCGGTAGTCGCTATGCGCGCTTTAGTAATTTTTGGTTTAAGCCGCGTGAGATTTTGGCCTATGTGCAAGCGGTGCTTCGCCGGTGTCCTACGCATTATGTGGGCCACAATCCGGCTGGCAGCGCGGCGATTTTTCTATTGCTGGGGCTGGGGCTGTTATCCAGCATTACGGGTATTTTGTTGTATTTTGAAGTGGGTGGCGAGTTGTTGGAAGAGCCGCACGAAGTTTTTGCGAGCGTGATGCTCGTAGTGGTGCTGGCGCATATCGTCGGCGTGGCGTTAAGCAGTTATCTACATCGGGAAAACTTGCCGCGCGCGATGGTCACCGGTACTAAATTTGGAGAACCGAGCCAAGGTATTGGCGCTGGTTTCGCGTGGCTGGGCATTATATTGCTATTGGCGGTTGTTGCTTTTTGGCACTGGTTTCCGGCGCTCGGATTAACAGCAAGTAAATAACGAGCATCTCTTTAGGGAGTTAGCCTAAAGCATAAGGGCCGCAATTTGCGGCCCTTATTGTTTCCCCCTACTCAGATGACCTAACGAGAGCCATCTGGGAGAGAAAAGACTTTAGGGGCGAGCCCCGAACTCTATTTAAGCTTTAAGCTTGCGCACCGTAACCATGGCGGCTAAACCAAGAAGCGATAAGAAAATGGTTGGCGGAATTGGAATTGGCGATGTAGCGCGGAAAGACGCGCGGGTTGCATTTTCCCCATTAAAAATATCCGCTGTGGTGCCAAAAGTCGTAAATCCACCCGTAACGCCAGCATCAACATAAGCAAAGCTTGCTTGGACAGCTTTGGTCGTGGCATCTAGTTTACTTAATTCCAATAGCACTTGATCATGGCCAGGAGCATAGACAAAGCTGCCATACGAGGTGATAAAGTCGGCAACAAGATCAACACGACGGAATTCAATAACCAGTGTGCCGGAAGCGTTTTGGCGCACGAATAAATCGAGAATGTCATTACCTGTGCCACCAGATATACCGGAGTCGGAAAGACGAATACCGAAGCCTTCTCGCGGCAAGACCGGCAAGGCGGTTAAATTAAAGAGACCGTCAACGATGAAAGTATTGGCGGCTTTTAAACCATTGGTTGTATCGGTATTGAGGATGTTGGTATTGATCCGCGCGTCAAACACCAAGTTTTGACCCGGTCGGCCAACGGCATCTCTAACAGCTCCCAAAGCGGTATCGAAATTTAAGCTTCCGTTCGCTTCAGGGCCAGCGACACCGGTTACGGTATAGGAAGCTGCGTTTCCATTATTAAAATTAGGTGCGTTTGGCGGGGGGACGCCATTGTCGAAAGAATCGAGAAATGCCACTGAGCCGGTAGGGTTACTAGCCGATGCCGGCCGTGAGATTTTAAATTCATCAATAGAAAAAACCGTTGCTGAGGCAGGCGTAATAACGCTTAAAAGGCCAATGACGGATAAGCAGGTGCAAAGCGTTTTACTTGTTTTTGCTGAAATCATTTTATGTGTTCTCCGGGAAGATTTTAAGTTTCTGGTGTACTACCCAAGGGGTAATAGTGTTGGTAATCCGAACAGAGAGAGCAAAAAATGGGCCAAAAAAACGAGCTTTGATTTATTTGGCATTTATCAATTTGGGCAAGTTGATATGTAAAAATTGCCGACAAATTTGCATGCCGTGAAAAGAAAATTTTTCAAATAGCCGAAAGTTGTTTTTCGATGCGTTTGGCAAACACGCTCATTTCTTTAGCCGCCTGTTTGTCGCCCTTGTTTTCCGCCACAGCAATACCGCTCTGGTAAGCGGCAAGTGCCTCGGGCAGGTGCTGCGCCTCTTGCAAGGCCTTGCCCAGTAATTTCCATGCGGCGGAATAGGCGGGGTCAAATGTTAAAGCGTGTTGAAAGTGCACAGCCGCAATCTCGAATTGCAGCAACTTGAGGTGTTCATTGCCGAGGCTATAGCGCAGCAAGGCATTATCTTTGCCGCTGGCGAGCATTTTTTCCAGGTTTTGCAGCATTGCGCTCATGTGCCGGGGTGTCCTTAGGTATAATCGCGAGCTTGATTTGTAAGGGATTCCAGATGCAAGCGCATTATTCACCACGTGATGTCGAAGCTCAAGCACGCCAGTGTTGGGAGCAAACCAAAGCCTTCGCCGCGAGCGAAGACACGAGCAAACCAAAATATTATTGCTTGTCCATGTTCCCCTATCCTTCGGGCAAGCTACACATGGGCCATGTGCGCAATTACACCATCGGCGATGTGCTGACGCGCTACCACCGCATGCAAGGTTACAACGTGATGCAGCCCATGGGTTGGGATGCCTTCGGGTTGCCGGCGGAAAATGCGGCAATGGCGTCCAAGGTGGCTCCGGCCAAGTGGACCCACGACAACATCGCCTACATGAAAAAGCAGCTGCAATCCTTGGGCTTTGCCATCGATTGGTCGCGCGAATTGGCAACGTGCACGCCGCAGTATTACCGCTGGAATCAGTGGTTGTTCCTGCGCATGCTGGAAAAAGGCATCGTGTATCAAAAGACCGGCGTGGTGAATTGGGACCCGGTTGATCAAACCGTACTCGCCAATGAGCAGGTGATCGACGGCCGCGGTTGGCGTACCGGCGCCATCGTTGAAAAGCGCGAAATCCCCATGTACTACATGGCGATCACCAAATACGCAGATGAATTGCTGGCCGAATTGGATCAACTGCCAAACTGGCCCGAGCAAGTGAAGCTGATGCAGAAGAACTGGATCGGCAAGAGCTTCGGCGTGCGCGTGGGTTTCCCGCATCAGATCGATGGTGGAGGAACCTTGTGGGTGTTCACCACTCGCGCCGACACCTTGATGGGCGCAACCTATGTCGCCGTAGCGGCGGAACATCCGCTGGCCACATTGGCAGCGCAAAGCAACCCACAACTCGCTGCCTTCATCGAAGAATGTAAAAAAGGCGGCGTCACCGAGGCTGAAGTGGCCACCCAAGAAAAGAAAGGCATGGCTACGGGTTTAACCGTGACCCATCCCCTCACCGGCGAGCCATTGCCGCTGTGGGTCGCTAATTACGTGTTGATGAGCTATGGCGAAGGCGCGGTGATGGCGGTGCCAGC
>JAHECG010000165.1 GCA_024641855.1 Betaproteobacteria bacterium
AATGTGGCGCCTGAGAACTAGCCAAAATAATGCGTAAGCATGGCCGCTATGGCCGCATTTAAAAACCCATATGGGTCAAATTGCTTAACATCTCAATCTTTTTTCTTAGCGCCAAGTCATACGGCGCGGATGTGGACGCTTTGACTAAATAAGCTAAAGCAGCTTTGGGGTCTTTGGAAACAGCTAATTCATAGTCTGCGGCGACGCTAAAAAACGCAGATCGCGTTTTGTCGTTAATTCTGCTGTTGCTTGCTCCTGCCTCAAAGAGTCGAATGGTGTCTTGCCGATTTAAACATTGTGGGTTTGCGAACACCAATTTTAATATGTAATGCGGCAGGTCTTGGTCTCTCGGGCTAAACGGCGTATGCGCTAAACGATCGGAAAACTCCGCGATCCAAACGGGGTCTATGGGTCTTTCTGACGCGCAGGCCCAGACGATCAAACCTGGATAACCATCCTTAAACGAAGAATCTGCAATAGCAGCGCGTTGAAAATAATCACGAATCCGCGCGCCATTTTGCGGGTCATGTTGATCGCCGTAGCCTGACCGAAATAAAGTCAGCGCCGCAGCATACAGTGCGCGCGCGGAATTGGGGTGATGCGCAGCTTCTATTTGAGTTCCTAGTATTGGATTGCTCAAGAGCGTCGTGCGGGACCAAGTAAAAAAAGCCAGAACCAGAAAGGGGAAAACAACGGCTAACTTCACAACCTGAGCGCGTTGCAATGTTGGGCGCTGCTGAAAAACGACGAGACTTAAGTACCCAATGCCCGCAATCAATCCAATGGAAGGCAGATAATTTCTGTATTCGTGCGCGATTTCGAGCGGGAGAAGCGTCGATTCCAAACTATGCCCAACGAGAAACCAAGCCGCGCAAAAGCAGAGAAATGGATAGCGTTTGCGGAAAAACAATATCCCTAGAATCACAACCAACCAACCCAAAATTGAGAGTAGCGTACTCACCGGGGTAATGATGCCGGTCGACAAGCGGAAGTCATCGAGGTACACACCGAAAGCCGTCAGATTAGGCAGCAAAATTTGCGATGCATAAAACCATAGCACGCGTGATTCCGTCAGCAGGCGCTCACTGAGGCTGAAAGGACGGATGGCATAGGCATTGCTCAGCCAATGCCAACCAAGGTAGTAAAGCATGGCTGCGGCAATCAGCAGCAAGACTAAAATCGATATGGGCAAAACCCAAGTATTTTTAACTGATGGGGATTTTATTTCAGGTTTGAGCAAAGTGGTGATTGCCAGGATATAGAGCGGAAACATCAAGCCCGTTTCTTTGCTGAAAACAGCCAACGGCCAGAAAACCAGCCAACCAAAAAGAAGCCATCTCCAATGCTTACGGTTGTCCGCGATGGATTCCATGGCTTTTAAATGGCTAATGAGCGCCAGCAGTAAAAACATGCCAGAAAGCAAGGTCATGCGCTGCACACTCAACATCACCGGCATGACGTTTATTGGGTGGACTAACCAGATCGCCGCTACCCAGATAGAAAACCGCGATAGTGTTTGTGGTGTTAGCTGCTTAAGCCGCAGGCTGCGCAACAGTAAAGTGACCAGCCACGCAACGAGAAAGCCGTTAATCGCATGAATGCCCAGGTTGATGGCTTTAAAAGCAAATGGATTTAAACCAAAGAAATAATGAGTCAGGGCAAAGCTGATTGTGCTGACCGGACGACCCAATGGCCCCGCTTGTGGACCGGAAAAGCTTTGTTGTAGTGCAGCAAAATCGAGCGAATGAATATGTATGGCCTGATTCTCTACGATGTTAGGCATGTCATCGAAAAAGAACCCACCTTTGAGCCCCGGCAACATCACAATCCCCAGCGTAGCCAGAATCAAAATCCACAGCAGATGGCGGCGGACTTGCGAAAAATGGTTCATTGGGACCCCATAAAAAAACCCCCCAGTTCGTCACTGGGGGGTTTTTAATTAATACTTCGTCAGTTACTTATTTGCAAGAGCTTGGCAGGTATTTCGGAGAAATAGCACTAGCACCGCCTTTTGTGCATGTGAATGTTACCGCGCCGGTACCAGTAGCACCATTAGCAACCAACATAACGGTTTTTCCACCCGCTGCGCCTAAGCCTGGATTTGTGGATAATGTCACGGTGGCCGTACCGGTGGTGGCACCAGCGGCGGCACTCCAATCTACGGATGCAACGTAAATCGACCCTTGGGAATCGATACCCATGGAAGCCGCGCTCGCCAAGAATCCGGACTTATTGGCAAATGTTTCTGCAATCGCCGTACGAGAAGCCGAAAGGGCTAGAATACCTTCGCTGACCTTTGCGCGGATGGTGTAGTCCTGATACGCCGGTAGCGCCACGGCCGCCAAAATACCGATGATCGCAATGACGATCATTAATTCAATCAAGGTAAAACCTTTTTGTAAACTTTTCATGGTGTGCCCCTTAAAAAAGATGTGGAAATAAACAACACGTGCGGTGTCTGGTTAGTGATAAAGCAATGCTCATGCCAGGAGTATTTAGTTTGATAAGTCTATGAATAATTGTTGATAACCCTGGTTTCGCTTTACATTTTTAAATAATGACATAAAAAAGTAAGGACTAAATTGTCACCAGGTGACGCGTTGCGTCAGTTCAGGCTATTCTAATATTCCTGAATAGTTCAGTTATCTTGTCGTGGCCGTATAAGTTTGCCACATC
>JAHECG010000002.1:0-11589 GCA_024641855.1 Betaproteobacteria bacterium
GGCGAGATCGGCATCGTAACCAGGCGTGGAGAACATAATATGAAACCGATCGTGCATTCAGTGATTGGCCCTCGCGGCGCGCCATTTCAACCCTCCTTAAAGCGAGATACCACGCAGTCGGATTATGCGATTACGGAAATGGTTGAACGTGATCGTACGGTTAAGCTTGATGTGCATCGTATGTGGGGTTACTAGTACAATACTCTTTATCCTAGGAGGGGGTAGAGATGCGCTTCTCGATTTACCGCTATAACCCGGAAACGGGACAAAAACCTTTTATGCAAGACATCGAGTTGGATTTTCAGCCCGAAGGAAAAATGTTACTCGATGCAATTCTTGCACTAAAAGACATCGATCCAACAATATCACTCCGACGCTCTTGCCGAGAAGGCGTTTGCGGTTCAGATGCCATGAATATCAATGGCCAAAATGGTTTGGCTTGCATTACCCCGCTGGCAGATTTAAAACAACCGATTACATTACGCCCCTTACCAGGCTTACCGGTAATCCGCGATTTAATCGTGGATCTAACGCAGTTTTACCAACAATACCGCGCTATTCAGCCTTACCTTATCAATCATGATCCAGAGCCCGAAATCGAGCGCTTACAATCACCCGCGGAGCGCGCTGAACTGGACGGTCTCTACGAATGCATGCTGTGCGCTTGTTGTTCTACTGCATGCCCCTCGTTTTGGTGGAATCCCGATAAATTCGTAGGGCCAGCGGGGTTGCTGCAAGCCTATCGCTTTATTGCCGATAGCCGTGATCATGCGACGAATGAACGCTTGGATCATCTTGAAGATCCCTATCGTTTATTCCGTTGCCACAGCATTATGAATTGCGTAGCCGTTTGTCCTAAGGGCCTGAATCCTACTGAAGCAATTGGCGAGATTAAAACGTTACTAGTCAATCGCAGCGTATGAGCGTCATGAATCGCCTACGCTGGAAATGTCGTCGTGGGACGCTCGAACTCGATATGCTGCTGCTGCAATTTTTAGATCGCGACTATGCAATGCTTGATGTAAATGCAAAGCAGGCGTTTGAAGCGCTGCTGGAAGCTGGCGACGAGGATTTATGGGCTATGGTCAATGGTGAAATGTCACCCCCAACGCCCGAAAGCGAAATCGTGATCAGTCTTCTGCGCGCATGTTAAGAATTAATCTCAAACCATCGCGCCAATTAACCCTGTTTCTCATAGTTGGTCATCTTATTGCCGCAGCTTGTGTAGTCATCGTTCCACTGCAACTTGGGTTAAAAGTTTTGCTACTAGGCATGTTGCTGATGAGCCTTTTATTTAATCTCAGACATCAGTCATGGCGTGCTTGGCCATTCAGCATCATCGCTTTGCAGTTTGAACGTGATAGTCCGGTGTTCATGCAATTCCGCAATGGCAAAACACTTGAGGCGCAAGTGCTGGAAAGCAGCGTGGTCACGCCGTATTTAACAATTCTTCTGCTCAAGCCAAATCAGTCTTGGTTTGCGCGCAGCGTAGTACTGATGCCGGATATGCTGACGGCAGAACGCTTTCGAGTCTTGCGTGTTTGGCTGAAATGGGGCGTGGGGCGAAACACCGCACCGAAAACCAGCGTCGATTGGACCGGGCAATCTTAAATCCGCAACTACGGAGTCAACACCGTGTTTTCTGCTTGCGGTAACAAACCCGGATAGTCGCGGCTAAAATGCAAACCACGGCTCTCCTGTCGCAAAACTGCGCAACGCACAATCAACTCCGCTGTCAGCACCAAATTACGTAACTCCAAAAGATCATTGCTGACACGAAAATTTTTGTAGTACTCATCAATTTCCTCAGTCAGCAATTGGATGCGATGCAACGCGCGCGCTAACCGTTTATTCGTGCGCACGATACCCACGTAATCCCACATAAAACGCCGCAATTCATCCCAGTTATGAGCGATCACAATTTCCTCATCGGCATCGGTTACGCGGCTCTCATCCCATTCCAGCAACACGGGGAGGGGAGTAATAGCGCGCTGCAAGATATCTTCGGCAGCGGCGCGACCGAACACCAAACATTCCAGCAAGGAGTTACTAGCGAGTCGATTTGCCCCATGCAATCCAGTACAAGCTACCTCGCCCACGGCATATAGATGGTCAACGGCGGTGCGCGCATTGAGATCCGTCAACACACCACCACAACTGTAATGGGCGGCCGGTACCACGGGGATGGCTTGCCGCGTAATATCGATACCCAGTGCCAGACAACGCTCGTAAATAGTTGGAAAATGCTCGTGAATGAATGCTGCAGGCTGATGTGAAATATCCAAATACACACAGTCCAATCCGCGCTTTTTCATCTCGAAGTCAATGGCACGGGCCACGACATCGCGCGGCGCCAATTCGGCACGCGCATCATGCTCTGGCATAAAACGTGTGCCATCCGGCAACTTCAGCAGACCTCCTTCCCCCCGGACTGCTTCCGTAATGAGGAAGGATTTTGCATGGGGGTGATATAAGCAGGTCGGGTGGAACTGAATGAATTCCATATTGGCGACTTGGCAACCGGCACGCCACGCAATTGCTACACCGTCACCGGTCGCCACATCGGGATTGGTGGTATAGAGATAAACCTTTCCCGTACCACCACTTGCCAATACCGTACTATTTGCAGCAATCGTGACGACATTCCCTTCCGCTTTATTAAGCGCATACAAGCCGTAACAACGTTTTCCGTCACGTCCAAGCTTGGCATCGGTAATGAGATCTACCGCGATATGTTGTTCCAGCAAAGTAATATTGGGATGCGCTTTTAACTGTTCTACAAGCGCCGTTTGAACGGCGTGCCCAGTCGCATCTGCGGCATGGATAATTCTACGTTGGCTATGGCCACCTTCGCGCGTGAGGTGATAGCCCGTTGTGTTTTTTGGATCGCGTGTGAAGGGCACGCCTTGCGCAATCAACCATTGAATCATCTCCGGGCCATGGTTCGCGACATGCCGCGTAACTGCTTCACTGCACAAGCCAGCACCTGCGATCAGCGTATCTTGCACATGAGATTCTATGGAGTCTTCGGGCGCTAACACGGTTGCAATTCCACCCTGTGCCCAATCACTGGCCCCATCCAGTAAGCCGCGCTTAGTAATAATCCCCACTTGGCGCTTTTCTGCCAAATACAGGGCGGTGGTCAATCCAGCTAGTCCACTACCCACAATTAAAACATCGAATGAATAACCCATAATCTGACAAAAAGAACGCATAGTTAGAAAATTAAATACCGATTAAGAGCGATTCTAAGTGAACTCTTGGCGAATCGCTTGGTCTTTTAGATAAGGATTATTTACAGTTCCCGATTATTACGTAGAGACGGTATACTTTGGGCCTATTAAACGACATTCCGATAGGGGCGATTGCCCCCGCAACAAATCCCACGGATCGGCCCAGTATGAATGAACCCGTTTCGGGTGAAAGGCAAATCGACCAAATCTTGGTCGAACGCGCACAAGCAGGCGACAAGCACGCGTTCGAGCTATTGGTCTCTAAATATCAGCGTAAGCTGGGCCGTTTACTCTCGCGCTTTATTCGTGATGCTGCGGAAGTCGAGGATGTAACCCAGGAAGCCTTTATCAAGGCCTATCGCGCCTTGCCAACATTTCGCGGCGATAGCGCTTTCTATACCTGGCTCTATCGCATTGGCATTAATACCGCCAAGAATTTTTTGGTTTCTCAAGGACGGCGCGCACCAACCGTTACAAAGCTAGATGCTGAGGAATCCGAAGGACTTGAAGATGCGGATGCCTTGCATGATTTAAACACGCCGGAAACCGCATTATTGACCCAAGAAATTGGACAAACAGTGAACGCTGCCATGGAAGCTTTACCTGAAGAATTGCGGGTAGCGCTGACCTTGCGCGAAATTGAAGGTCTGAGTTATGAAGAAATTGCGCAAGCAATGAGTTGTCCCATTGGTACGGTTCGTTCACGCATTTTTCGTGCGCGCGAAGCAGTAGCCGATAAGTTACGTCCCTTATTGGGCACGAGTCAAGACCGGAGGTGGTAATCATGAAAGAACAACTTTCTGCGTTGATGGATAGCGAATTGAGCGAAGTTGAAGCAGCACGCTTAATTAAGTCGATGAAAAGTGACGTTACCCTGCAAGATAATTGGGACACCTATCACCTTTTGGGCGATGCTTTACGCAAGTCGCCTCAATTTAGCGCCGACTTCAATCCGCATCTTAAGCAACGGTTAGCTCAAGAACCTACCGTCCTAGCACCTCAGCGTGCTCGCATGCCGATGGGTAAAAGACATTTCCCATTCTCCATTGCTGCATCTGTGGCGGCCGTGAGTTTAGTTAGCATCCTGGCGCTACAAATTACACGCTTAAACCAAGCGCCTTTACCACAGCAAACAGCTGTTGCACCAGTCACTCAGCAAGTCGCCTTAGCCGCACCGCAAAAACTCAATAAAACCGTAGCCGCTCCTACTCCTGCACACGTCAAGTTCACCACGGCAACACCCAACACCTACCTTCTAGCACACCAAGAGTTCTCGCCGAGCTATGCGCCTGCTTATGTCCGTGTCGTGTCCGAACAAAGGGATAACAGGCAATGAAGCAGTGGTTAGCTTCTGGTCTGCTTTGTGTCGCTGCTGCGAGCAACGTCAGCGCCGCCGATAATCAAGATGATGCCTTTCAATTGCTACAACGTATGGCGAACGCCGCGCACCAGTTGAATTATTCCGGCAGTTTTGTTTATCAGCACGAACGCAATATGGAAACATCGCGCATCACGCATCTGAAGGATGCGAACGGGGAATATGAAAAACTGGTGATGCTGAATGGCCACCGGCGCCAAGTGTTTCGCAATAATGATGAAGTGTATTGCTTCTTATCCGACGACAAAACCGTGATGGTGGATAAACGTCACTCAAAGCGCTATTTTCCTGCGCTTTTACCTCCTCAAATTGCCGAATTAAAAGAATTTTACGATATTAAATTAGGTGGTGAAGAGCGCGTAGCCGACCGAGATAGTCGCGTAATATTTCTGACGCCGAAAGATGCCTATCGTTATGGACATCGTTTGTGGGCAGACAAACTCACGGGATTGCTGCTCAAAGCGAGCATATGGAACGAACAACATGAAGTGGTCGATCAATTTTTCTTCAGCGATATCAAAATCGGTTTAGCGATAAATCCCAAAGAAGTGAAGCCAAAGTTACATGGCAAAAAGTTGGTACGCTCCACGGGGGAGGGTATGGATCAACTGGTGCCGATCGATGACGGCTGGGACATCTCAGTAGCTCCACCGGGATTTAAGAAAATGACAGCCATGAAACGAATTTTGCCGGGAGCGCATATGCCGGTAAACCATGTCGTGTTTTCCGATGGGCTAGCCGCAGTTTCGGTTTTTATCGAACCAGTCTCCGTTAAAACAGTGCCAGGCCTATCGAGCCAAGGGGCTGTACATGCCTATACCCGCATCGTAGCAAATCACCAAATCACTGTGTTAGGAGAAGTGCCTCCGGCTACCGTGATACAGATTGGTGATGCAGTCAGTTCAAAATGAATCCAAATGCTTGAATCTGAAGCAATCGTGGTCAACGTCGTTAACGGCACCACCTTTATCGAACCCCAAACGAGCAGTGGTTGTGGCGGAAAAAATTGCGCCACCCAAGGCTGTAGTACGGCCGTATTAACCCAACTTTTTAGTCAAAGCCCTAAATCCCTGGAAGTTCAAAACCCCATTTCGGCACGTGTCGGTGAACGTGTCGTCGTAGGACTGCAAGAAGGGGCTTTTCTAAAATCGGCGATCGCCGTATATTTACTGCCGCTGATGGCTTTACTGATTGGAGCCGCACTCGGGATTTATTGGGCAGGATATAACGAAAAGAGCGACCTTTATGCTGGTTTTGGTGCTTTGGTGGGTTTGATCAGCAGCGTATTCGTGCTTAAATATTTTGCGCCCGCCTTTTTGCCGCTTAGCGCTCAACCAATTATCCTACGTCGACTCTAAAATGCGTCTGCCACGCTTCAAACTGACCGTATACGGTCGTCCAGAGTGCCATTTATGCCAAGAAATGGTGGATGCGCTGGAAGAATTACAAGCTCCCTACGCTTTTAACTTCAATTTTGTAGATATCGATGAAAACCCGCGACTGGTCATGCTGTATGGCACCATCGTGCCGGTTCTACTGGGTAATGGCCAAGAAATTTGCCGACACCACCTGGATTTTCCCGCACTGAAAGCTTTTCTCGATACGCGCCCAAGCCAGAAAAGTGAATGATTTTTTTGAGAAAATCCGCTAAAATTGCTGTCTTTTAAATCATACCTAAAGGGAGCTTCAAGCTTCCTTTTGCTAGCACTCCATGCAGCAGTTTATCCGTAACTTTTCAATTATTGCCCATATCGACCACGGCAAATCCACAATGGCCGATCGCTTTATTCAATTTTGCGGCGGATTGTCTTCTCGCGAAATGCAAGAACAAGTTCTTGATTCCATGGATTTGGAAAAGGAGCGCGGTATCACCATTAAGGCGCAAACTGCGGCGCTTCGCTATAAAGCGAAAAATGGTGAATTTTATTACCTGAACTTGATCGACACACCGGGCCATGTCGACTTTTCGTATGAGGTATCGCGTTCGCTTGCTGCTTGCGAAGGCGCACTGTTGGTCGTTGATGCCTCGCAAGGAGTAGAGGCGCAGACTGTTGCCAACTGTTATACCGCCATCGAACAAAATGTCGAGGTGGTTCCCGTACTCAATAAAATTGATTTACCTTCAGCCGATCCCGACAGCGTCATTCAGGAAATCGAAGACATCATCGGTATCGATGCAACCGATGCCATCCATGCCAGCGCTAAAACAGGTATCGGCATCGAAGATATCTTGGAAATGGTCATCGTGAAGATTCCCCCACCCAAGGGCAATCCAGATGCACCGCTCAAAGCGTTGATTATCGATTCATGGTTCGACAATTACGTTGGCGTCGTTATGCTGGTACGTGTTGTCGATGGCGTATTACGCCCCAAAGATAAAATTTTACTAATGGCCAACGGCTCGACTTATCTTTGCGAGCAAGTGGGTGTTTTTACGCCAAAATCGGTGCAACGCAAGCAGCTAGGCGCAGGCGAGGTCGGCTTCATTATCGCCGGCATTAAGGAATTAAAAACTGCGCAAGTCGGCGATACCGTGACGCGCGCCGATAAACCGGCTACTGAACCACTGCCTGGATTCAAGGAAATCAAGCCTCAAGTATTCGCCGGACTGTATCCGATCGATTCGCATGAGTATGAAGCGCTGCGCGATGCCTTGGAAAAACTCAAGCTCAACGACTCCTCTCTGCAGTACGAAGGGGAGACCTCGCATGCCTTAGGCTTTGGATTCCGTTGTGGATTTCTAGGACTGTTGCACATGGATATTGTGCAGGAGCGCTTAGAGCGGGAATACAATATGAACCTAATCACCACCGCGCCGACGGTGGTGTATCAAGTGTTGATGCGCGATGGTGAAGTACTGGAAATAGAAAACCCTTCCAAACTACCCGATCCTGCAAAAATTGCTGAAATTCGTGAACCTCTCATCAGTGCCACGATATTGGTGCCACAAGAATATCTGGGTAATGTTATTACGCTTTGTACCGGTAAACGCGGCGTGCAAACGAATATGCAATACATGGGTCGGCAAGTGATGCTGACATATGATTTGCCGATGAATGAAGTGGTGATGGACTTTTTCGACAAACTGAAATCGGTTTCGCGTGGATATGCCTCTCTCGACTATGACTTCAAGATGTTCCAGGTCGCCGACTTGGTTAAGCTCGATATTTTAGTGAATGCCGAAAAGGTCGACGCCTTATCCACCATTGTGCATCGTGCCAATTCACAATCGCGTGGTAGAGAGTTGGCGGCTAAAATGCGTGAATTGATCCCACGGCAAATGTTTGATGTTGCCATTCAAGCGGCCATCGGCTCACATATCGTTGCGCGTGAAAACGTCAAAGCCATGCGCAAAAACGTATTGGCCAAATGCTATGGCGGCGACATTACGCGTAAGAAAAAATTATTGGAGAAACAGAAAGCCGGAAAAAAACGCATGAAACAAGTGGGAAATGTGGAAATTCCACAAGAAGCTTTCCTCGCCGTACTGCAAATTGACAACAAATAACCCAGCGGGAAATTGCCAATGAATTTTGCTTTGATTTTACTCATCGCTTTAGTCGTAACGGGATTTATCTGGCTATTGGATATTTTCTACTTCAAAAAACAGCGTAGCGCGGATGCTAAAGAACCGCTTCTAATCGAATACGCAAAAAGCTTCTTCCCCGTCATATTAATTGTGTTTTTCTTGCGCTCTTTCTTAGTGGAGCCGTTCCGCATCCCGTCTGGTTCGATGATTCCCAGCTTAAAAGTCGGTGATTTTATCCTGGTCAACAAATACACCTGGGGTATCCGCTTACCTGTGGCCAACATCAAAGTTAAAGATATTAATCAACCGCAGCGCGGTGATGTTATGGTCTTCCGCTATCCAGTCGATCCATCGCTGGATTACATCAAGCGAGTTGTGGGTCTGCCAGGGGATAAGATCGAATATACAGCGGATAAACACTTGCGTATTAACGGCCAACCAGTCCCCATGGAATACGAACACGACTACGATTACACAAAGGCTGGTCTCAATTCCGTCAATGCCAAGCTCTATCGCGAACAATTAGGCACACATCGGCATGAAATCTTAATTCAACCTGATGATCCACCGGTTCGTGCCGAACAAGTCCGCCCATTTCAGGATCGCGCAAATTGTGATTACAATGATCGCGGCTTCATCTGCGTTGTACCGCCCAATCATTATTTCATGATGGGGGATAATCGCGATGACAGTACCGATAGTCGTTATTGGGGCTTTGTGCCGGATGATCATATTGTCGGCAAAGCTTTTTTTGTATGGATGAATTTCAGCGATTTTGGGCGTATTGGCACAACCATCGACTAGGGAGACGAGCATGCATCACCAACGTGGCATGAGTTTTATCGGCATTCTGATTCTGATTGTTTTGGGCGTTTCGATCACTCTGTTGGTGGTCAAATTATCCCCCTCGTATATTGAGTATTTTTCGGTGAAAAAAATCATGGCAACGATGGCCAAGGATCCAGCCTTTGCCAATATGAGCCCGAAGGAGATCCGCGAATCTTTCGATCGACGTGCCACGATAGACTACGTCAATACGGTTAACGGCAAAGATTTGGATCTATCGAAAGAGAACGGTGAAAATGTTGCTTCCGTGGAATATTCACAAAAAATTCCACTGGTGTTAAATATTAGCGCTTGTTTAGATTTCGAGGCCAGTACCAGTGGCGCAGCAGGCAAACCACTTAAAACCGAATGATTGCCGATCTACGGCGCCTGAGCAAACAGATCGGTTACACCTTCAAGCAGCCAACGCTTTTAAAACAAGCTTTAACCCATCGTAGCCATGGCAGCCCGCATAATGAACGCCTAGAGTTTCTCGGCGATAGTGTGCTGTCCTTGGCTATTTCCAGTAAATTGATTCACGATTTTCCGCGACTGACCGAGGGTGATCTCTCACGTGTGCGCGCGCACTTGGTGAAAGAGCCAACCTTGGCCGAGATCGCTCAAACGCTCAACCTAGGTGACTATTTATTCCTTGGCGAAGGCGAATTAAAAAGTGGCGGTTTCCGTCGCCCCTCCTTATTAGCGGATGCCTTGGAAGCCATCATCGGAGCAATTTATTTGGACAGTGGATTCGAGGAAACCTGCCGCATGATCGAGGCCCTATACGCGCCAATCATTGCAACGCTCGATCCCAAGACGCTCTCCAAAGATCCTAAAACCCAATTGCAAGAATACTTACAAAGCCGAAAATTATCATTGCCGCAATACGTAATTATCGCCACCGAAGGCGAAGCCCACGAACAGCATTTCAAATTAGAGTGCGTCATTCCCGATCTAGAAATTCGGGCACCAGGTGAAGGAGCTAGCCGACGTAAAGCAGAACAAGAATCCGCTAAAATGGCTTTTGCGCTAGCCAGCGCCCAAGAAAAAACCATGAGCAAGAAAAAATGACCCCAGATTTTCGTACCGGATTTATCGCCATCGTTGGCCGCCCCAATGTGGGAAAATCAACGCTGCTCAACGTATTAGTCGGGCAGAAGATCAGCATCACCTCCAAAAAAGCGCAAACTACGCGACATCGCATCACCGGTATTCATAGTGATGAAACAACGCAATTTATCTTCGTCGACACCCCGGGCTTTCAGTTGCAACATAAAAATGCGCTGAATCGCGCGATGAATAAAAGTGTTACTTCAACGCTGAGCAGTGTCGATGTCGTGTTATTTGTCGTTGAGGCTTTGCATTTTGATGAGCGCGATAAGGAGGTGATTAAACTTTTGCCCAATACGCGCCCAGTCATTCTTGTCATCAACAAGATCGACACGGTTGCGGAGAAGGGCGAGTTACTGCCCTTTATCGAGCGGATGTCCAAAGAATTTGCTTTCGCTGAAATCGTCCCGGTGTCGGCCGAGGATGCGAAAGTTGGCGATCTGTCTAAAACTATTCGTGGCTACCTGTCTGAGGGAGCGCCGATGTATGACGTGGATGACGTCACTGATCGCAATGAACGTTTCTTGGCAGCGGAAATCATCCGCGAAAAAATCTTTCGGCTGCTTGGCGAAGAAGTGCCGTATTCGACCAGCGTGATGATCGAGAAATTTACACAAGAAGGCAATCTGCGCCGTATCCACGCTAGCGTGATCGTAGATAAAGCCGGCCAAAAAGCCATCCTGATTGGCAAGGGTGGTGAGAAAATGAAGGCCATTTCCACCCAAGCGCGCAAGGACATGGAAAAACTGTTCGATGGCAAAGTCTATTTAGAAGTTTGGGTAAAAATTAAATCCGGTTGGGCGGATGATGAACGCGCGGTGAAATCCCTAGGCTATGGCGATACTTGAAAAACCGCAGGATAACCAACCCGCCTTTGTCCTGCATACCTACGCTTATCGCGAAACCAGTCTAATTGTCGAGACGCTGACCCAGCATGCCGGTCGCGTGGCCTTGCTGGCCAAAGGCGCCCGTCGACCACGCTCCGCAGTGCGCGGTTTATTGATGGCTTTCCAACCCCTGACACTTTCCTGGTTCGGTAAACGCGAATTGCGCACGCTCAAAAATGCCGAATGGCAGGGCGGACAACGCCCGCTCGCGGGATCAGCGCTGATGTGCGGCTTTTATTTGAATGAGCTGCTACTTAAACTGTTGCCACGCGACGACCCACATCCGCAACTGTTTCTGTACTACCAACAAACGCTGAAAGAGTTGGCCGAAGGCGAGCCACAAGTCGTGGCTTTGCGGCGCTTTGAAAAACGTCTGATGCAGGAACTGGGCTACGCCTTGATGCTGCAAGAAGAGTCTGGAAATTCGCGCCCGATTGAACCAGAAACGCTCTATTTTTACGACCTCGAACACGGCCCAAACCGCCTCGCCAGCGGACGGATCAGCGCCCAAAACGGTGTACAATTACGCGGAAAAACGCTGCTGGATCTCGCGCAAGACAACTATTCCGATCCCACCACGCTGGCCCAAGCGAAACAATTAATGCGCGCATTAATCAGCCAGCAACT
>JAHECG010000002.1:11689-30472 GCA_024641855.1 Betaproteobacteria bacterium
GGCCATAGCTTAGGCTTGCAAATCAATGCCGGTCATGGCTTGCATTACCACAACGTGCAGCGTATTGCGGCAATTCCCCAAATTCGAGAACTCAACATTGGCCACGCCATCGTTGCCCAAGCCGTGTTTGTCGGTTGGGAAAATGCGGTACGCGAAATGAAGCAACTCATGCTCGCGTCACGCGCTTGAGTTCAATTCAGCGCCCATGAGTATTTACGGCATTGGTACCGATATCGTTGAAGTGAGTCGCGTATCAACGATTTATGCGCGCCATGGCATCCGTTTCGCCCGGCATGTATTGAGCGCACAAGAAATGCCTGAATACAGCGCTGCAACATTCCCTGAGCGATTTCTAGCCAAGCGCTTTGCCGCCAAAGAAGCCTTTGCCAAGGCCATTGGCACTGGCTTGCGCGGCAAAGTGACGCTGACCAATATTCGTATCACACACGATACCCTGGGCAAACCGGGATTGGATTTCGAGCCGACTTTGCAAGCCTTGGTGACGGAATGTGGGATCACGCATTGTCATCTCTCTATCAGTGATGAGAAAGAACTGGTCGCAGCTTTTGTAGTACTGGAGAAAGGCTGATGACGCTCGGTCCGGTTATGGTCGACTTATGCGGCACTGAATTGAGTGCTGAAGAACGTGAAGTCCTGCGCCATCCTTTGGTTGGCGGCGTTATATTGTTTTCCCGAAATTATGAATCACCGGCGCAGTTAACGTCCTTGACGCAGGCCATTCATGCGCTGCGTCAGCCTCCTTTGTTGATCGGCGTAGACCATGAGGGCGGGCGAGTGCAGCGTTTTCGTGAGGGTTTTACGCGGATTCCACCAATGCGTCGGCTCGGCGAGATCTGGGATCGACACCCACAGCAAGCACGTAAACTTTCCCACCAAGTGGGCTATGTACTGGCCGCGGAATTACGCGCCTGCGGCGTGGACTTCAGCTTTACCCCGGTACTCGATCTGGAATATGGCGCAAGCCAGGTGATCGGAGATCGCGCGTTTCATCGTACACCGCAAGCGATTGCGGAGCTGGCACATCACCTAATGCTGGGCTTAAAAGAGGCGGGGATGGCAGCGGTTGGCAAGCATTTTCCGGGACATGGCTTTGTGGCAGCCGATTCGCATTTAGCCATTCCGGTGGATGAACGCGATCTTGCGGATATCCGGTTATTCGATCTCGAGCCCTTCCGGCAAATGATCCACTACGGCTTACCCGCAATGATGCCGGCACATGTTATTTATCCCCAAGTCGATGATAAGCCAGCGGGTTTTTCCAAAGTCTGGCTCAAAAACATGCTGCGCGGCGAGTTGGGCTTCGATGGCGTAATCTTCAGCGACGATCTTAGTATGGAAGGGGCGAAAGCTGGCGGTGATGTCGTCACCCGAGGGCAAGCTGCATTAGACGCAGGTTGTGACATGGTATTGGTGTGCAACGACCCTGGTAGCGCAAAAAATTTACTTGACGGCCTACACTGGAAAATTTCTGCATTAAGTCTGACACGGTTGATGCGCATGCATGGCAAACCGCATTCGCCATCGCTAGTGCAACTACATGAAGACCCGCATTTTGTCGCGGCTGTTCATGCTATCGGCGGCATTGGGCAGGGCAGCGGGAATTTGCCGCTGAACAGCGCGCACGATCCAGTAGCGGAGCGTTAGGAATGCCCAAGACCTTTTCCACGGATTGCGCCGATTGCCCACGCTTGAGCGAGTTTTTGATCCAAGTTCGACACAAGCACCCCGATTATTTTGCTAAACCAGTGCCACCTTTTGGCGCGGACTCGCCGCGACTTTTGATTGTTGGTCTTGCGCCTGGCATGCATGGTGCCAATCGAACGGGGCGCCCATTTACCGGTGATCATGCTGGAATTTTACTGTACGAGACTTTGCATCGCTTCGGCTTCAGTAATCAAGCGCACTCAGAACACGCGAAAGATGGCTTAAAGTTGATAGCCTGCAAAATCACCAATGCTGTGAAATGTTTACCGCCTGAAAATAAGCCAGAAAGAATTGAAATAAAGCAATGTAACAATTACTTGCAAGATGAACTTAATGTTTTAGATGAAAACGTTTCAGTGCTTGCACTGGGGCAAATTGCGCACCAGGCAGTGTTAATGGCACAAGGTTTAAAGATAAAAGAATTTCCCTTTGGTCACGCAGCAGAACATCAGCTCCCGAGCGGCTTGACCTTATTCGATAGCTATCATTGCAGTCGTTATAATACCCAGACCCGCCGCCTAACCCCAGAAATGTTCCAAGCGGTGTTTACACGAATCCGTAGCAAAATTGATTTGATCTCTAGCCAGCCGTAGTCTGACAACGAAATACCGGGCAGCCTAATTTTATTGAGTTTCAGATTCATGCGTCACAATGATGGGGCATTTTATGGTCGTAAGCACTTTGTAGGCTGTACTGCCTAATACAAGACGGCTTAAAGCATTGCGATCACGTGCCCCAATAACCAGCAAATCGGCCTCATAATCCTTAACGCAACTGGCGATGGCATTGACCGGATCGCCACCGCGAATGTTCACACTGATTGACACACCGTTGTGATCCACGCTTTCAATCATACTTAACATACGCGTACGGACTTCTTGATAATCTGCATTGATTTCCATGCGTTCTCGTTCATCGGTTGCAAGCCTAATGTCCGAGCCCCGCAGTACGGTGACAACTGTGATTATCGAGGGTTGCAATCTTGCTTGGCGAATCGCTTGAGCTAAGATTTCTTGGTTGAACTGATCGCCACGCTTGCTCGGCTTACTATCGAGGGCAGCAACGATGCGAAATGGAACAGGTTGCCGGCTCAGCTGATGCATGGCGACCCAAGATTTTATCTCATTTAAATGGCCAGCCTCGTCAGGGCGCAGCGCCCGCATTACTTCACCGGTAAGTCGCGCCAGCATACTGGTCGTAGTCGGTGAAGAGCGTCGCCGTAGGTAAGTGGCAGGCTGATCAACAGAGGCTTTAGTGGGCGTCGCCGACTCCAGTTGCTCTAATGCGACCAACAGTTCGTTCATATTGGCGAAACGGTGGTCAGGGATATTATTTAGGCAGGTCAGCACTAGTTCAGCGAAAGCCTCGCTCAGCTCCGGATTATATTCACGTGGGGATTTTGGGACGCGCTTAATGCGTTTAACCACATCGAGCGCGCTGTGCGCATCGAGAAAAGGAAGTTTCGAAGTGGTCATCTCGTAAAGCATGGTACCGATAGAAAAGATATCGCTCCGCGGTTCGTCACGCACGCCGAAGAATTGCTCTGGTGCAATATAGGCCGGAGTTCCCTTAGGATCCTGAAAACACTCGTAAATGTGGTCCGGTAAGTCGATGTGGTTAGCCAGACCAAAATCAATGAGTCGGATGCCACCATCGCCCAAAATCATAATGTTAGAGAGCTTGATATCGAGATGAATAATGCGGCGTTGATGTAGTTCCGCCAAAGCATGTACGATTTTTTTCGCTAAAGCGATCGCTTCCGATCCACTCAAGCAGCCATATTCGCGCAAATGCGAATATAGATCTTTGCCTTCGATATAGTCCATCACCAGATACTGCTGTTCGCCGCCACTCCGTGCCACGGGCATGTGCGCATGCGGGAAATCCTCAAGATAAGGCGCGAGCCGCAATTCATTCTCAAACGCCACCACCGCCACAGGATCAGTATCGAGGGCGCGGCGCGGCACCTTGAGGACACGAGCTCGCCCAGTCTCTTCGCGCGCCCGATATAACAGCGCCATTCCTCCTTCGCCGATCTTTTCTTCGATGGTATATCCATCGATCTGACTACCAGGCGAAAATTCTGCTAACGCTGAAGCTGCCATCAAGTTTCTCTTAATATGCCATTTACCCATATCGGCAACATAGGGTCTATCTTGATCCCATTCCAGGGCAAAAAGGCCGTTACTTAACGGCACCCACCGCGACACCCCCGGTAGCCGCTATATAATGTAAAGGCATTTTCAACTTATCCTTCAAGTGGTGATTTAAAACATCCACCCGTCAACGCGAGGAAACTAGTATGCCCTATGTCAATATTCGTATCGCCGGAAGTCTGACTCGAGAACAAAAACAAAATATTGCCGCAGAAATAACCGACACCTTGGAACGTATTGCGCTTAAACCTAAGTCTTATACTTATATTGCCTTCGACGAGTTACCAGACGAAAACTGGGCGATCGCCGGCAGACTTTTAGATGAATAATATCTTTTAATTACATCAATTTAAAAACAATACTTAATCTAATTAATCAATGTTTGACGCCACTGAATTTCTGACCAACTTACCGCATCTACCCGGGGTTTATCGCATGCTCAATAGCGCAGGTGACGTTCTTTATGTCGGCAAGGCGCGCGACCTCAAAAAGCGCGTGTCTTCGTATTTTCAGAAAACCCAACTTTCACCCAGAATCGTCTTAATGCTATCCCAAGTTGCGGCCATCGAAACTACGGTCACACGCTCTGAAGCCGAGGCGCTGATTCTCGAGAACAACCTCATCAAAGGGCTTTTCCCTAAGTACAACATTCTGTTTCGAGATGATAAGTCTTACCCCTTTATCGTTTTAAGCAGCCACAACTTTCCGCGACTAGCCTTCCATCGCGGTGCGCAGCAAGCAAAAAACCACTATTTTGGACCCTTTCCCAATTCTCTGGCGGTGCGCGACAGCATTCATCTACTGCAAAAAATATTTCGGTTACGTACTTGTGAAGACAGCGTATTCAATCATCGATCACGCCCCTGTTTATTAAATCAAATCAAACGTTGCAGCGGCTCATGCGTAGGCCTGATTTCGCCCGAGCAGTATCAGGATGATGTACGGCAAGCGGAAGAGTTTCTATCCGGCCATGAACGAACTTTGCTGGAGGGGTTAGAGCGTAAAATGCTTACCGCCGCCGAAGACCAACACTATGAAGCAGCCGCCTTATACCGTGACCAAATACAGGCGCTACGAAAGGTTCAGGAGAAGCAATTTGTAGAAAGTGGCAACGAAGCTGAGGCTGACGTAATTGCACTGGCCATGAAAAATGGTTTGACTTGCGTTAATCTCACCATGATTCGTGGTGGACGACATCTGGGAGATCGCAGTTTGTTCCCGCAAAACGCCGACGGGCATGCGCCAGAGGCTATTTTAGAAGCCTTCCTGACTCAACATTACAGCGACAAACCCATTCCGCCCTTGGTACTCATCAATATTGAATGCGATCACGAAGGACTCGCGGCCATTCTGGCCGAGCAAGCCCAGCATCCGGTCAAGATTGTCACGCACCCGATCGGTGAGCGGCGTGTATGGCTCACCATGGCAGAGAAAAACGCTCAACTCGCCGTTGAACAACGCCTGGCACAACATGCCACCCAAGAGGCGCGGTTAGCTGCGCTAACCGAAACCTTGGGCTTTACTGACGGCCTGGCACGTATCGAGTGTTTCGATATCTCACATACCATGGGTGAAGCGACCGTCGCATCCTGCGTGGTTTACGATCTAAACGCCATGCGCAATAGCGAATACCGGCGCTTCAATATTACCGGTATCGAGCCTGGTGACGACTATGCAGCCATGCGCGTAGCGCTGACTCGACGCTATCAAAAAATAGCCAGCGGGGAAGGGAAGCGGCCAGACTTGATCTTGATCGACGGCGGCAAAGGGCAAGTGGGGGTTGCCTATGAAGTGCTAGCCGAGCTTGGATTGACGGATATCCAACTGCTTGGCGTCGCCAAAGGCCCCGAACGCAAGGCTGGTATGGAGGAATTGATTTTTGCCGATGAGCGAAAGCCGATACAATTGGGGGCAGATCATCCGGGCTTGCATCTCATCCAGCAAATTCGCGACGAAGCGCATCGTTTTGCCATCACAGGACACCGCGCGCGACGTGGAAAAAGCCGTACCAAATCGGCACTGGATGAAATTGATGGCATCGGGCCGAAACGGCGACAAATGCTGCTCACACGCTTCGGCGGTGTCAAAGGTGTTGGTAACGCCAGCATAGAAGAATTGGCAAAAGTGGAAGGAATTAGTCCGGCGCTAGCAAAAAAAATCTACGCCGTTTTACATTAAACTCATGCCCATCAATTTACCCAATACGCTCACTTGGTTGCGAATCCTGCTGATCCCGGTATTCCTGATGTTTTATTATTTCCCGGAAACCTGGATGGAGCGGCAGTCCGTCAACTTCATCGCTGCGGGAATCTTCTTGCTCGCCGCCATCACCGATTGGCTGGACGGCTATCTGGCACGCAAACTCAAACAAACCTCTGCGTTTGGTGCTTTTCTGGATCCGGTTGCCGATAAACTCATGGTTGCCGCCGCGTTGATTCTGCTGCTGCAATTAGGTCGCGTTGACGCCATCGTTGCCTTAGTCATCATTGGCCGCGAAATCGCCATTTCGGCGCTACGCGAATGGATGGCTGGTGATGGTCAGCGCAAAAACGTCGCCGTAGCATTTATCGGAAAAATAAAAACAGCCTCACAAATGATCGCGATTTTACTGTTGCTTTATCACGAACCACTGCTAGGCCTAGATATTCAGGACATCGGTACGTGGCTGATCTACATCGCTGCAGTATTAACCGTAATTTCGATGGCCTATTACATCGTTCATGCATTTTATTCGAGCCGCAAGCCCTCGCATTGATTGACAAACACGCCGAAATGGATAAAATGTCGGCTCTTGATTCTGCGGGAATAGCTCAGCTGGTAGAGCGCAACCTTGCCAAGGTTGAGGTCGGGAGTTCGAGCCTCCTTTCCCGCTCCAGATTGCAGGGAAATCGAAGTAAAAAACTTCGTTTTCCCTTTTTAGTTTCTAACGCGGATTTTTCGCGCTCCCTCAGGGTTTAATCTGTAGCCAAGGCGGGGTGGCAGAGTGGTCATGCAGCGGCCTGCAAAGCCGTGTACGCCGGTTCGATTCCGACCCCCGCCTCCATTCATGTTTTCCACTGCCCGGATGGTGGAATAGGTAGACACAAGGGACTTAAAATCCCTCGCTGAGAAATCGGCGTGCCGGTTCGATTCCGGCTCCGGGCACCAATTCATTCAAGCAGTTAAAAATCCAAAGACATTTCCTTTCGGCATCTGCCGAAGCCTCTGCCATTTACTGTATTTTTCAAGGATAATCGGCGGATTATCCTATGGCACTCATCAGCTTACCTTTTCCCGTCGATCTATTCCGGCTCCATGCTGTTAATCCGACACGCTATCCGTTTCTGCTACAAACGCTAGGAGGCACATTGGGCTGGGATGTTTTGTTCGCTTTTCCCGAGCGAACAATCGTGCAACAGCAAGGCCAAACAGATTCTTTTCTGGCCAAGCTCGATCAAGCATGGCAAGGGGGGCAGGGAGCCATTAACGCCGAATCAAAAGCCAGTTGGTTGCCCTTTCACGGTGGCTGGTTCGTGTATTTGGGTTACGAGTTATTGCACGAAATTGAACCGAGTGTGCCGCGTCGTGCACCGCAGTCTAATTTCCCCATCGGCTTTGCCGCGCGCGTTCCGGCTGCCATTTTGTTTGATCGCGAGCACGATACAACCTACCTATTTTCCGAAACCGATCACACAGCATTGTTGGAATTAATGCAGCACGACATCACGCATGCTGAGCCTGTAGCTCCACATCCCATTTCCGTTACCAATCTGGAAGAAGCTCCGCCAGCGCATTTTTTAAGCGGCGTCGAGCGTATTCAGCGCTACATCCAAGAGGGAGATGTCTTTCAGGTAAATCTAGCCCGGCACTGGACGGGTCTGTTGAACGGCGATGCTATTGGTTTATACCAAGCGCTGACACAACATAATCCCGCGCCATTTGGCGGCCTAGCCGATTTTGGCGGAGCGCAAATTATCAGCTCTTCACCTGAGCGGCTAGTGCGAACTCGTCATGGCGTCATTGAGACGCGCCCGATTGCCGGTACGCACCCACGTTCCACGGATCCGACTCATGATTTACAACTCAAAGCACAATTACTGTCCACGGCGAAAGAGCGCGCAGAACATATTATGCTCGTAGATCTGGAGCGCAACGATCTTGGCCGGATTTGCAAACCCGGTAGCGTACAAGTGCCGGCTTTGCTCGATGTCGCCACCTATGCACATGTACATCATTTAGAATCCACCGTGCGCGGAGAATTACGGCCGGATGTTACGCCAGTGGAAGTCATTCGCGCGCTACTTCCTGGGGGTACCATCACCGGCTGTCCCAAAGTACGTTGCATGCAAATCATTAACGAACTGGAACAGGCGCCTCGCCTTGCCTATACCGGGAGTATGGGCTACCTAAATCATGATGGTAGTATGGATCTAAATATTCTGATTCGTAGCTTCATGCTGCAAGATCAGCAATTACAATTCTGGGCCGGTGCGGGGATTGTTGCTGACTCCATACCTGAGCTTGAACTGAATGAAACACGCGCTAAAGCCAAGGGATTATTGCGCGCTTTACAGCGCTAGCTCAATGGGCTCGACAGACGTAGTGATGTATTGGATTATTAGGCTGTGGCGACATAATAATAAGGATCTGGCATTGTGATCATGATCAATGGGGCGCAAGGCGGGGCGATTCCAGTTATGGATCGGGCCGTGATGTATGGTGATGGCGTGTTCCGCACAATGCGCATGTGCCACGGCCAAGTATTATGTTGGCAGCAACAGTATCGTAAATTAAGCGCAGATTGCCAAGCACTGGACATCCTCTGCCCAACGCAAAAGATACTGGAACAAGAGTTGCGCCTACTCGCCTTTGATGAACCGAATTGCGTAGTGAAAATTGTCGTATCGCGCGGCGAAGGCGGGCGTGGGTATACCATGCCGAAACTGGTTTCTCCGAATCGCGTGGTTTTAAGTTCCCCCACCCCGCAATACCCGGCTCAATTCTGGCAGGAGGGCATCAAACTTCATTTGTGCGAGATACGCATTGCACACCAACCCCGACTCGCCGGCATCAAACACCTAAATCGTTTAGAAAATGTGCTTGCACGGATGGAATGGGATGATGAAACGATTCCCGAAGGGTTGTTACTCGATGCCGATGGCTGGGCGATAGAAGGCACCATGTCGAATATCTTTATGCGTGTTGGTGAAAAATTGATCACGCCAGATTTATCAGCTTGCGGCGTAGCAGGCTTGCAACGCGATCGGATTCTAAAACATGCACCAAGCTTAGGTTTGACTCCTGAAATCACACACATTACCTTACCCTCGCTGCTACGCGCTGATGAGGTATTTGTTTGCAATAGTGTGATTGGCCTGTGGCCGGTACGACAAATCGCCACCACCTCAATACCATTAGGCCCGATCGCAACGCAATTGCAACACCGTTTGGAGAGCACAGTTGATTAAATGGCTACGCACGTTGTTACTCCTGATTATGCTGAGCACAGGCGCTTGGGCCACCTACTATTTGTCGACGCCAATCGCGCTACCCGTAACTCCTTTTGAATTTGATGTTAAAACTGGCGTGACCATGAAACGGGTAGCGCAACAATTGGCGCAGGTCGGCGTACTCAAACAACCCTTTGCCTTCACGTTGGTCGCACGGCTTACCGGAAAGGGATCGGCTTTAAAAGCTGGTAACTACGCCTTAAACGGCCCGGTAACCCCCTGGGAATTACTACAGAAGCTAACCAAAGGCGATGTCAGCCAAAGCGAGTTCAAATTTATTGAAGGATGGAACTTCAAACAATTGCGCTATGCGTTGGATCATTCGCCCAATTTACAGCATGACACCCTCGATCTGAGCGATGCCGAAATTATGGCAAAACTGGGTTGGCCGAATCAGCATCCTGAAGGCCGATTTTTTCCAGACACGTACTTTTTCAGTAGCGGCATGAGCGACCTAACCATTCTTCGCCGTGCACACAAACTAATGCAAACGCAACTTGAAGACGTTTGGCGTGAGCGGGCAGAAAACTTACCCTATCACACCATGGAGCAAGCCTTGATTATGGCTTCCATTATCGAAAAGGAAACCGGTCAAGCCGCTGAACGCCCACTCATCGCGGGTGTTTTTGTTAATCGTTTACAAATCGGTATGCTGTTGCAGACCGATCCTACCGTGATCTATGGCTTGGGTGATCGTTACGACGGAAATCTGCGCAAACGAGACTTACTAGCTGACACGCCTTACAATACCTATACGCGTGCTGGGCTACCGCCAACTCCGATTGCAATGCCCGGCATAGAGGCACTACATGCGGCGGTACATCCAGCACCTACGCGCGCCTTATATTTTGTTGGGCGCGGAAATGGCACCCACAAATTCTCGGCCACCCTGGCCGAGCATAATCAAGCTGTGAACAAATATCAGAGGCACCAATGAGTCGCGGAAAATTCATTACCCTGGAAGGTATCGATGGCGCCGGCAAAAGCACACATCTCAATTTTATTGCCGAACATTTACGCGCGTTAGGAAAACCAGTGTTAACCACCCGTGAGCCCGGTGGCACCCCCTTGGGAGAAATGCTACGTGACTTACTACTGTCACAAGCGATGCATGTGGAAACTGAAACGTTGATCATGTTTGCGTCGCGTCGCGAGCACATTCATAAAGTCATTGTCCCCGCCTTGGAGAAAGGCCTTTGGGTCATTTCTGATCGCTTTACCGATGCGACCTATGCCTATCAAGGTGGAGGGCGTGGTATTGCAGTAGAGCGCTTGAAAAATCTGGAGGACTGGGTGCAAAATGGGCTGCAACCTGATTTAACGTTGCTGTTCGATGTGCCGCTCGAAGTCAGTCAACAGCGCTTATCATTCAATCAATCCCTGGATCGCTTCGAGCAAGAAAAGCAAGAATTCTTTAGCCGCGTACGCCAGGCCTATCTTGACCGTGCCCATACCTTCCCGCAGCGCATCAAACTGATTGACAGCACCCGGAGCATCGCAGAGATTCAAACGAGTTTATGCGGTTTGCTGGATCAGTTGGTACCACAATGAGCTGCTACTCTTGGCAAACAGATCTCTGGCAACGTTTGGCAGCACAACCCGAACGTTTGCCACACGCCTTATTGCTAGAAGGACCACGCGGCATTGGTAAACGTGATTTTGCTTTAGCATTAATTGCTGCGCGTTTCTGCGAGGCGCCCCAAAATGACGGTCATGCCTGCGGCCAATGCCCAGCCTGTCATTGGATTGCGCAAGGTGCGCACCCGGATATGCGACTCTTGGAACCATTAACTGCTGAAAACAGCGACGAAGCAGAAGAGGGCGCAACCCGCAAAAAACAGGAAATCAGCATCGCTCAAGTCCGTGCGCTGGGTGATTTTGTGAATTTGTCCAGCCATCGCGCCAGTGGCCGTGCCATCCTCATTCAACCCGCCGAAGCACTGAATCCCGCCGCCGCAAATGCACTACTAAAAACACTTGAAGAGCCGAGTCCAAATAGCTTGTTTGTCCTCGTATCACACCAGACCAACTTTCTGCTACCAACCATCAAAAGCCGCTGCCACCGCATCAATATGCCGCAACCCAGCTCGACTCAGGCCACGACATGGTTGACACAACAAGGCACTGAACAGGCAGCCTTATGTTTGGCCCTCGCCGGCGGCGCGCCACTTCTGGCGCTCGAATACGCAGATACGCAATACCTCCTAGCACGGCAACAATTTTTAAGCGCGTTACAAAAACCCACGCAATTGCATTGGTTGCAATTGGCGGAACAGGGCGCTAAGGCTGATATGGCCGCGCGTTTCGATTGGTTGCAAAAATGGCTAGCCGATTTAATCAGCGCGCGCCTTGCAGGTAAGGTTCGTTATAACTTGGACTTCGTTTCCAGCTTGCAGGAATTAGCGGTAAAGGTTAACTTAATACGCGTGCAACACTTCGCGCGCGAACTTGCACAAATTAAGCGACGTTTGAAACACCCCTTAAATCCGCAGCTGCTCTTAGAAAGCGTGCTGCTTAACTATATAGCGGCGGTTCGTTAATGGCAGAAACTCCAAAATCCGGTCTTGGCGGCGGCGCACGTCCTGGTGTGTTATCACTCAGCATTAAAGAAAAATCGGCCTTATATGCTGCTTATATGCCTTATTTGAAATATGGTGGCATTTTTATACCGACCAACAAAAGCTATACCATCGGCGACGAGGTCTTTATGCTACTGACGCTGATGACGGATCCCAATAAATTACCAGTCGCCGGAAAAGTCGTTTGGATTACGCCACCGGGTGCTCAAGGGGGTAAAACGCAAGGCATCGGCGTTGAGTTCGCTGCCAACGAAAGTGGCAGCGCCGCTCGCAACAAGATCGAAGGATTGTTAGGCGGCTCGCTCAAGTCAACACGCCCTACGCATACCATGTAATTGGTGCAAGCCCTATAATGACGCTTTTATCAGCGTCATTCTCTATGTTTATTGACTCCCACTGCCATCTCGACTTTCCAGAGCTTTCTGAAAAGCTTCCTGAATTACTTACCCACATGGCGACTAACCAGGTGACGCACGCTTTGTGCGTCGCAGTTGATTTGCCGGATTTCCCCAAGGTGCTCGCGCTCGCTGAGCAACACGATAATTTATATGCTTCAGTTGGCGTCCATCCCGATTACCAGGACACCCCGGAGCCAACAGTTGAGCAATTAGTGCAATTGGCCGACCACCCGCGTGTGGTTGCCATTGGAGAAACCGGTCTGGATTATTTCAGGCTTAAAGGCGACCTGGAATGGCAGCGAGAACGTTTCCGCACCCATATTCGTGCTGCTCGTAAAGCTGGCAAACCCCTTATCATCCATACACGTGAAGCCTCTGCCGATACGTTAAAAATCATGCGCGAAGAGGGTGCGCAAGAAGCGGGTGGCGTCATGCACTGCTTTACTGAAAATTGGGAAGTCGCTGAGCAGGCGATGGAGCTAGGTTTTTACATTTCCTTCTCAGGTATCGTGACGTTCAAAAAGGCACAATCGATCAAGGAAGTTGCCCAAAAAATGCCGTTAGCGCGCATGCTGATCGAAACCGACTCCCCTTATTTAGCCCCCGTGCCGTTCCGCGGAAAACAAAATGAACCGGCTTTTGTTAAACATGTTGCTGAAGAAATTGCCAGAATCAGAGGTGATTCGATTGAAAATATTGCCACCGCAACTTCTAATAATTTTTTTAAGTTATTTATTCAAAGCAATGATTAATAACATTAAATATATTTTATTAATTCCTGTTTTCGCCTTTTCAGTAGGCTTAAGTAGTGCTGGAGAAATTATCGATGACACGCTGCAATCCATAAACGTCGGTGATAGTAACGGTGTTTCGGCCGGCATTAAACGCGGTCTTGATGTCAATTTCTCTGACCAGGATGGCAACACTTTATTGATATTAGCCGCACGCTCTGGCAATCCATCCGTAGTTGCAGTCTTGCTCAATGCGGGTGCAAAAGTTTTCCCCAGTAATGTCTTTGGTGATACTGCGTTATTAGTCGCTACGTTTGCTGGGCACGAGCCTGTTGTTGACATGCTATTAGCTAAGGGCGGGAGTTTAAACGCAAACTCGCAGGGATGGACGCCATTGCATTACGCGGCTTTCTCCGGGCATACGCATTTGGTCAAAAGATTTCTGGCGCTTGGGGCTAAAGTTAATGCTGCCACAAATCTAGATTTAACACCGTTGATGGTTGCTGCTATGAATGGTCACCTCAAAATTGTGCAAATTCTCCTCAGTCACGGAGCGGATGCAAGCTTGCGCGATGCCAATGAGAAAACCGCGTTTGATCACGCCATCGCTAGAGGCAATACAGAGATTGCGCACGTTTTAAACCTAAGCCAAACCAACAAGCCTCCCTAACGTAACTTCGCATAATGTATATTATGTAAAATAATATATTCTCTTAATTTATTGTTTATTATAAATAATTACACTCTATTGGCTCTGATCCCCATCGTCGCCAAGCGAGCTAACACTCGTTTCGTCATTTCCAGTAACGGCACAATTTCATCAACACCACCGCAAGTTACTGCTTCTTTTGGCATTCCGTAGACAACGCAGCTAGCTTCATCTTGAGCAAAATTATATGAGCCAGCATCCTTCATTTCCTTCATACCAATTGCACCGTCCTTACCCATGCCGGTCAAGATAACGCCAATAGCGTTACTACCGGCAAAGTTGGCAGCGGATCTAAACAGGACGTCCACTGACGGCCGATGGCGGTTTACAGGTGCTGCTTGGCTAAGCTCGGTCATATAATTAGCGCCACTGCGTTTTAACAGCAAATGCGAGTGCCCGGGTGCAATATAAGCATGGCCAGGCAAAATACGCTCATTGTGCTCAGCTTCTTTAACCGAGATTTTGCAAAGACTATCCATCCGTTGTGAAAATGACTTGGTGAACGCTTCCGGCATGTGCTGGGTCAATAAGATGCCAGGACAATCCGAAGGCATGCGGATCAAGAATTCCTTTATCGCTTCAGTACCACCAGTTGAGGCGCCGACAATAATGATCTTTTCAGTGGTGGTAATACGATTCGCGACTGCAGGGAGAACGACATCAGCAGAGTGACTAGGGTCAACCGGGCTAGCCGATTTTTTTATTTTTGCACTGGCCGCAATTCTGATTTTATCGGTAATTTCCTGTGCGTATTCCTGCATTCCTTTACTAATATCCATTTTCGGTTTGGTGACAAACTCCACCGCACCCAACTCTAAAGCACGCAGCGTAATATTTGAGCTTTTTTCTGTTAGCGAAGACACCATCACTACTGGCATGGGGCGCAGGCGCATCAGTTTTTCAAGAAAATCGAGGCCATCCATTTTTGGCATTTCCACATCCAAGGTCAGCACGTCTGGATTCAGCGATTTAATCATTTCCCGCGCCACAATTGGATCGGGGGCAGCCCCAACAGTTTCCATATCCTTCTGGGCATTGATAATCTCTTTCAAAATACCGCGAATGAGTGCAGAGTCATCAATAATGAGAACCTTAATTTTCTTAGCCATAAAATTTCTTAAATAGGTAACGCAACGATCTAGGTAAACAATTCCACATCGCCACCCAAGTCGGATTGGCGTAAACGAACCCGGTAGTCTGTTTCACGATCGACAATGGTGTTATTGTGAACGTTGCGTAATTTTTTAACCATCACTTTTCCCGTCTGCGGGAAAAAATAAACTTTACGCGGATAGATATCCAACAAGTCCTGCGCGACCACGGGAATTCTTTCCGTGCGCAAATAATCCAGCACAAAAGAGGAATTGCGTTCACCCACGTTGGCAATCGTAAATCCACGTAACACATTGCCGCCGCCAAATACCTTAGCTTCTAAATTTGGACGCCTTGCGCCCAACTTAGCCAACTCATTGATCAGCATTTCCATCGCGTAGGTACCATAACGCGCCGAAGAACTGAGTGGATTAGCCTGATCTTGGCCGCCGCTATCGGGCAACATAAAATGATTCATCCCGCCGATACCGCTAACGCGATCACGGATGCACGCAGCTACACAAGAGCCAAGCACCGTGACTAATACCATTTCCCGACTGGTGCCATAAAACTCGCCCGGTAATATTTTAGCCGCATCAATATTAAAGTTACGGTCAAAATATAGATTGGGTAAGTCTTTATCGACATATCCATCTGCACTCATTTCAAACTCTTTTCACCAACTCATAGACAGTTTTCGCGCGTAATTTAAAAATATCCGCTGCGTTATGAAAGCTTTCGGAATGTCCAGCAAACAAAAGGCCATCGGATTGCAGCATGGGGGCAAATTTTGCCAAAATTTGGCGCTGTGTTTGTTTATCAAAATAGATCATGACATTGCGACAAAAAATGGCATCGAACGGACCACGTATCGGCCACGAATCGGCCAACAAATTCAGTTGGCGAAAGGTAATCATATTGCGCAATTCAGGGCGTACTTTAGCAAACCCTTCTTGCGCACCCTTCCCTTTCATGAAAAACCGTTTTACTTTTTCTTCTGGCATCTTTTCCAGACGTTCCAACGGATAAACCCCCGCTTCTGCCTTGGCCAGGACATTAGTATCCAAATCGGTGGCTAATATTTTGACCGGTGGTGTATTCGATTTGTACAACTCCATCATCGTCATGGCCATGGAGTAAGGTTCTTCACCCGTGGAGCTTGCAGAACACCAGAGCAATATCTCGCGTTTATCTCGATGGACTTTGACATGCTCTGCCAAGATCGGAAAATGATGTGCCTCGCGAAAAAAAGAGGTCAAATTGGTTGTCAGCGAATTAACGAAGGCTTCCCATTCTGAGTCTTTGTCATTTCTCGCCAAACGCTCGAGATAGTCGCTAAAGGTATTGATGCCGGTTGCGCGCAATCGTCGCGCCAGCCGACTGTAGACCATATCTTCTTTAGTCGCATTGAGCGAAATGCCTGCATGCTCGTAGATCAGCTTGCGAACTTGCTCAAAGTCCTTGGACGTAAAGTGAAACTCACGATCCTTATCGGTAAACTCACGATCCTTATCGGTACTTTTCATGGGGGCAGGCATGGACTTTCACCTATTAGAAACAGTGTCCAGCCTCATCCCAATACCTAAACGGCGAATGAGGCAACCACTAATCACACGAATCAAAATCCCCCTCACGGTTGTTACGCGCAAGGGGGGGATACTTAAAAATTAATACAGGTGTTTCCTATCGCTTAAAACTCTTCCCAAGACTCGTCGGATGAGCCGCTAGATTTTGGTTTTGATGCTACCTTCTTCACCGCTTTTGCGCCCGGTGTTGAAATTATTGGCGCTGAAGCGGGATGTGACGCGACTCGCTTGGTCATCGCCCCACCACTTGTTCCGGCCAATTTGAAAATACTGACCGATTCCAGCAGGTTCTGCGCTTGTTCTTCCAGGGATTCCGCTGCAGCTGCTGCTTCTTCCACCAAGGCGGCATTCTGTTGCGTGACTTCGTCCATCTGCGTAATGGCCTGGTTCACTTGCTCAATACCCGAGCTTTGTTCAATTGATGCCGCAGAAATTTCCGACATGATGTCAGTGACGCGCTTGACCGCAGTGACGATTTCTTCCATCGTCTTACCGGCCTCATCCACCAACTTTGTGCCGCCCTCTACTTTTTCCACGGAATCGCCGATCAACGTTTTAATCTCTTTAGCGGCAGCAGCTGAACGTTGTGCCAAGTTGCGCACTTCGGCTGCCACGACTGCAAAACCACGCCCTTGTTCACCGGCACGGGCCGCTTCAACCGCAGCATTCAACGCCAGAATATTGGTTTGGAATGCGATGCCATCGATGACGGAAATAATGTCTACAATCTTACGTGAGCTATCGTTGATCGAACTCATGGTATCGACCACTTTGCCGACGACATCGCCACCTTTCAGTGCGATATCGGAAGCGCCCTTCGCCAATTGATTAGCTTGCTTGGCATTTTCTGCATTTTGCTTCACGGTAGACGTCAGCTCTTCCATACTGGAAGCGGTTTCTTCCAAGCTGGAAGCTTGCTCTTCGGTGCGCTGCGATAAATCGCTATTACCCACCGCAATTTCTTTAGAAGCGGTATTAATCGTGTCGGTCGCTTCCTTGATTTGGCCTACAATTTCTTTCAAATTGTCGACAGTTGCATTCGCATCACTCTTGAGCTGACCAAAAGTACCGGAATATTCGTTGGTAATTTTGTCGGTCAAATCACCGCGAGACAGCGCAGACAACATGCGCACCACCTCATTCAAGCCGGTTTCACTGGTTTCCAGCAATTTATTCATGCCTTCACCCAATTGTTTAAAGAATCCAACTTTGCCTTGCATATCCATACGACGAGTAAAGTCGCCCATCACGGCGCCATCGACGATACCCGCAATATCACGCTCGGTTGCAACTTCCAATGTACGATCGTTCCACTCAACCACGGCACCTAAACGCTCGCCCTTCTCGTTGATGATGGGGTTCGCCACCAGCGCAAAAGTACGGCCACCCACAACGATTTCTGCTTTATGCGTACTAGTAAAGGTAGCCAACATGTTCTTCTGGTGTGCAGGATTTTTGTGGAATCCATCAATACTGCCGTTCATCAACTTATTCACGCTAAAGCCTGGCAATTCCTTGCGGATATCGTTTTCGGCATTGGTTAGCATTGGCACAATCGATTTGTTCATGTAGATGATATTGCGATCATTGTCCGCAATCATCACGTTAGTCGCCACATTGTCCAAGGCCATCCGGATGCGAACGTTTTCATTAGCCAATGTCACTTCACGCTCACGTGCTGCGAGTTGCTCGGTAGCATCCACCCACTCAACCACAGCACCCAGGCGTTCACCCTTGTCATTAATGATGGGATTTGCCACCAAATTGAAGGTACGACCACCGACTACAATCGTTGCACGGTACACACTAGTAAATGTCGCTAGCAGATTTTTCTGGTGTGCTGGATTTTTGTGGAAGGCATCGATACTGCCACCCAACAACTTATTCACACTGAAGTTTGGTAGATCTTTGCGAATGTCAGATTCTGCAGCAGTTAACATTGGCACAATCGACTTGTTCATGTAGATGATATTGCGATCGGGGTCGGCGATCATCACGTTGGTCGCCACATTATCGAGCGCCATTTTGATACGCAGGTTCTCGTCACCAATGCGTTTAGCCTCAGCTACATCGAATCCAAGCTTGGTCTGCATGGCCTTGAGTGCTTCCACGACCTTACCAATCTCGTCCTGACTTTCCGCTTCGATACGGTTGCTGTAATTTCCCTGAGAAATCTGCGCAAAGTGACCGATGGTGGCTTGCAGGGGACGCACAATGGCACGGATCAGTATGAATCCGATCCAAATTGCCAATGCTACGCCAAGCACGACCACCACGATGGATACGTTACGTATCGTGGCATAACGGCTTTGGGACTG